>JBDSHB010000375.1:0-3043 GCA_039918695.1 Nitrospirales bacterium
ATACTCAGCACTCGTATCACGATAAAATACCAATTCCGGTGTATAACGCAGATTTAACCGTCGGCCCAATTCCGTTCGAACAAACCCCACAGCACTTTTAAGGCCAGGCCCTGTAACCTGGTCAAAATGGGCTTGATCCAAAGCGGTTACATATATCCGTGCGATTTTGAGATCCGCCGTCATTTTCACACCTGTCACGGTCACGAATTGGATACGTGGATCTTTAGTTTTCCTGGAAAGAATCTCTGCCACTTCCATCCGGATCTGATCGGCAACCCTCGTCGCCCGACTGCTATTTGTTTTTGCCATGACGTGAAAAATTTATATGAGAGCTTACAAGACTTCAATTTGAGATCGTAAAAGCTCGAGGGAGGGATTCGATCGTATAAAGTTGAGGACCTGGTCTAAGACTTGATTGACCCTTCCCGTGTCATTCGCCACACACACCACCCCCAAAATGGCTTTTTGCCAAAGGTCTTGTTCATCAATTTCAGCAACGGAAATATTAAACCGATTTCGCAATCGGGTAATCAAGCTTGAGAGTACCTGACGCTTACCTTTCAGGGATTGGACATCAGGGATATGGAGTTCGAGCGTGCACAACCCCACGATCATCCCCATTCAGGAGCCCCTTATCCATTCAGCACTATAATTTGGTGGCCTCCTCTTCCAATACATAGGCCTCTAACACATCGCCGATTTTTAAATCATTGAAATTCTCAACTCCAATTCCGCACTCATAACCTTGCTGAACTTCCCGTGCATCGTCCTTGAACCGCCTTAACGATCCAATTTTTCCTTCATAGACCATCACCTGATCACGAACAACTCTCACCTTGGTGTTTGAACGGGATATGGATCCATCATTCACGTAACAGCCGGCAATGGTACCCATTTTCGGAACCGAGAATAGCTGCCGAACCTCCGCATGCCCCATTACTCGCTCCCTGATCGTTGGAGCCAGAAGCCCTTCTGCAGCTGAACGAATATCATCAAGAATATTATAGATGATGGTGTACAACCGAATTTCCACACCCTCACGTTCAGCAATAGCAGCCGCCTTTGAATCCGGACGAACATGAAATCCAATGATAATCGCTTTTGAAGCAGCCGCTAACAACACATCCGTTTCGTTGATGCCTCCCACTCCACTATGAATGAGCTTAAGCTTGACCGCGTCGGTAGAAATCTTCAGAAGTGCATCGCCTAACGCCCCAACCGATCCTTGCACATCCGCCTTGATAAGGAGCGGCAATTCCTTGATTTCCCCATCTTTAGATTCTGCATACAGCTCCTCAAGAGTTCTTCTGGACGTAGATGATAGACCTACCTCTTTTTGCTTTTGGTGCCTGGCCTGGGCAATTTCCCTCGCAGCCCGCTCATCCTTCACCACGACCAGTTGATCA
This sequence comes from Nitrospirales bacterium, assembly GCA_039918695.1. Lineage (GTDB taxonomy): Bacteria > Nitrospirota > Nitrospiria > Nitrospirales > UBA8639 > Nitrospira_E. The sequence continues at coordinate 1,407 of JBDSHB010000375.1, forward strand.
CCGGCCTCAGGAACCCCTAATAAGCCAATGACTTCTATCGGTATCGATGGCCCGGCTTCCTTCAGGCGTTCACCTTTATCCGATGTTAATCCTCGCACTCGGCCGCTCACTGACCCCACGACAAACGATTCTCCGATTCGTAAGGTTCCGGCTTGAATCAACACCGTGGCAACAGGTCCACGCCCCTTATCCAACTTCGCTTCTAATACGACCCCTCGAGCGGAACAGGTGGAATCGCCTTTCAATTCCATAATTTCTGCCTGCAGTAACAACATGTCAAGCAATTGGTCTAATCCCTGGTTTTGCTTGGCCGATACTTCAACAAAAATGGTTTGCCCCCCCCATGCTTCGGGTTGCAGGCCATGCTCGGCTAAACTTTGCTTGACCCGATCGGGATTAGCCCCCGGCTTGTCCATTTTATTCACGGCCACGATAATCGGCACATTGGCCGCTTTCGCATGATTAATGGCTTCAATTGTCTGAGGCATCGGCCCATCGTCTGCGGCCACAACCAAGACGACAATATCAGTGACCTGAGCCCCACGAGCCCGCATCGCCGTAAAGGCTTCATGGCCTGGGGTATCCAAGAACGTCACACCACGTTCACCAGCTTTCACAAATGACGCACCAATGTGCTGAGTAATACCTCCCGCCTCTTGGTCAGTCACCTGGGTCTTCCGAATCGCATCCAGCAAGGAGGTTTTCCCATGATCGACATGTCCCATAACCGTCACCACAGGCGCTCGAGGTTCTAAATTTTCTTGTTCTCCACCCTCAAGCACCTCTTCCAAGAGGGCTTCCCCTCCCTTAGCAGCCACGGCTTCAACCACGAGGCCATAGCCATCCGCAATGAGCACTCCAGCTTCTAAATCCATGGGTTGATTGAGGCTTTTCGCAATATTTAAATCCAGCAATTTCCGAATAATTTCCGTGGGTTTTTGACCGATCACTTCGGCAAAATCTTTCACGGATATCCCAGCAGTAACCTTCATAACTTTTTTCCTGGGTTTTGTGACTTCACCCACCGAAGGCTGTTGAACCTGACGGGTACGTTCCTCACGTCGCAAAGTTGGCAACGGTCGAAGATCTTGCCAGACCGCGGCATCTTCAAAGCGTGCGGCAAAAGCATCTTCATCTTTTACACGCGCAACTTTTTTAATTTTTTTGCCTTTTTCCTCTACTGGAACCTCTCGAGGTGGCACGGTAATCTTTTTATCGAGTTTCCCTTCGCCTTTTCTATCTTTTTCACTAGTTTTATCAGAGGGAGGCATTGCACCGCTTTTCACACCAGGAACAGGTGGAGTCGCCACACCACCAGGAAGCTCTCCCGATTCAGTAGGCAATAAGGCGTGGACCTCTTGATGAGATTCCACGACCGATTCGCCGGGACTCTGAGTTAAAACGGGAGCCGAGTCGAAGGGAGCCTCTGACTCCCTCTGGATGACCAGTGACTCTTCTGTCTCACCTTCCCCGACCGGAGACAATTCCCCCATCTCTTCCAGGATTTCTTCTTCTGTTTTTTTCTTCTTAATCAGTATGTGTTTTTTTTCGGCTTTTTGCGGAGCTTCGGCCACTGCCTCAGACCGATGCCTCCCGGAAGTCGACGAATCTTTTTTCAGTAGGCGCCCCCCCTCAGA
>JBDSHB010000376.1:0-10765 GCA_039918695.1 Nitrospirales bacterium
ACCTGCTCTTTTACCCGCTCGGCGTACAATCAGTCTATCAGGCGACTGATCGGCTTCATAGTTGGTGCAGCGCAGGTCCTGGACGTCGAACGGCAGTGCTTCACCTTCCTCTATGAGAATCACCATCGGGCGCGCCGCCGCCACCTCGTACAACACATTCGGATTCAGGCCGGTCAGGATGGCCATGCACATGTCTGCTCGCACGAGCGCTTCGAACATCTGCTGGGTAATGCGTCCCGTCTCCGGCATCTGGTCCGATCGGACCGGAGCGATATCGAAATCCTCCGTTGCCGGCTGAATGATGAACCGGAAGACGTCGTCGGCATGGTGGCCGACTTCCGAGCCTTCCGCACCGATCGGGCTGATGACGAAGCAGCGCTTCTCTGCCATGGGCAATAGGGAGGGAATAGGAATTTTAAAAGGCCTTTTTGACGTGATCGGAAAATACCAAAGAGCCCGGTGAGGGGTCGATTAGGGATCTCCGCTCGCTGAAAAGCGTCAGTTCACCCTGCGCGGAGGGTCTGACTGCCCCTTTTGCTAGGGATCAGGCCCAGCATGTTGCTCACTTGGGGCGTATGGGCTGGGGAACTGGGCAAAGGGAAAGGGGCGGTTCAGGAATTGAACCGGAATCCAGCTGTTGTTTGTTTTGCCGAGGTAATCACCACTGGGCGATGCACATCGGCAAGTAAGCAGCTTGCGAGCCGTTTGATCTTTTCACTTCGAGGGAAAAAATGTGGTGGCAATGATGGCGCCTCTGTAAGCAACGGGCCCAGGGATGGTATAGGCTCCTTGAGCTTACCTAGGATCTCTCTCAAGCCCGCCTGGTAGGAACGGTGGTCAGGTCTTAGGTCAGGGCCATGAAGCTCCCATATTCTAAAACGAAGTGCACCACTTTATCCTTATGTAATAGGAGGTGGTGTATGGGCAAGAGCTACAGTCATTTCGATCACAAGGAACGCACGCTCATCTATTGGTGGCGGAAGGAACAGGTCGGTCTCCGTGACATAGTGCGACGCCTGCGGCGTTGTCACAGCAGCATCAGTCGGGAACTGAAACGGAATCGCTGGTGTGGCAAGGAGTATTTCCCCCGAGGAGCGCAACTACTCGCTGGGTATCGGCTACAAGACCGTGCACACCGTGAGCGCCTCAAATCCAAACCGGTTCGAGCGTATGTGCAGCAGCCATGACGTCTCGATTGGACCCCAGAATTGATTGCGGGGCGCCTCAAGCAGCAAGGGGCGCTGCCTCAGTGGTGCCATGAATCGATTGATCAGTACATGTATTGTGTGGCTCCAGACTTGATTCCTTGTCTGCCACGCCCCCATCCCAAACGAAAACCGAAGCAGCCCTATCTAAGGACCGGCGAACCAATCAATAATCTTAAAGGCCTAGAGTCCCGTCCCCTGGCGGCAACCACCCGAGAGCAGTGCGGGCATTGGGAAGCCGATATGATCGTGGCGGGCAACCGCCAGCATGGACTCAATGGCTTGGTCGAGCGCAAGAGTCGCCTCACGCATATCAGTTTTCTGGAAAATAAGACCGCTGCCGCCACGAAACAGGTGATACTTCGGCGATTGAACCGGTATCCCGCCACGCTCACTCAATCGATTACCTATGATAATGGGAGTAAAAATACATTGCATGAGGAGATCAATGAAGCCTTAGATGCCCAGTCATTTTTCTGTGCGCCTTACCACAGCTGGGAGAAAGGCAGCGTCGAACAAACCAATGGGTTGATCCGGCGACTCTTCCCAAAAGGCACGAACTTCCATGAGCTGTGGCTGGGACAGATTAATCGTATTGAAAGGCGATTGAATAATCGTCCACGGAAGTGTTTGAACTATCGCACCCCGTACGAAGTCTTTCGGGAAGCCAGTGGTGCACTTGACGTTTGAATGTGGGGCTTTGCGAACCTAGGTGGAAGACGGACATACTTTCCTTATCGCAGAACAGGCAGAACACCCTTGCAAAAGAGACTTGCATGTTCCCATTCTGTCCGCGGAAGAAGTATCCGGCCGCCGCCCGTCAATTCCAGGCGCATCCAGACCTTGCGGCCGCAGAACGCCCGGGCGTTCGAACGTTGATGCCCCCGGCAGGATGATTTGCCGTGCGAAGCCGCGTCGAAGGCGATGACTCTTCGACAGCATGCTAAGAGGTGCGCCTCTCAGACGCGTCTGGCGGACGCCAAATGCTGTAGGCCTTCACCATGCGTCCCCAAAGCGTGGGCGCATCGGGCGCGAAGATGTTCGCGACAAGTACTGACAGGGCCACAATTCCCACGGTAGTGGCCGTGATTGCGGACCCATACAAGACTAGGTGCCGAATATCCAAGAAGTAATCAGCATAGACAAGCGCCGAACCAATTTGAAAACATAAAGGAATGGGCCAAAGTCGCGGCCTCTGAATGAACAACAAAAAAGTGAGAACATCGGCCATGTAAAAGTAGCGGTCATGCATTTTCGGCAAAATGTACGGCATCAAGGCGGCCGAAAAAGCCGCCAAGACGACTATGTCAGATGGGGTTAGCTTGATTCGGCGCAGCCCGAGTAAGGCAAACCGCAGCCCAACCAAGGCACCGCCAATCACTCCTGCCACAGCCAGCGGTGTATAGAGGTTAGCCTTTAGTGTCCTGTTTCCCGTCACAGAGCCAATCTCTAAAATCAAGCGGCTCAGAACAAACCATGGATTTGGCGCGCCCACAGCCAGTTCTTTGAAATAATGAGTCTGCCCCATGTAAATGAGCGCCACGTCCCAAAACGGACGTCCTGCCAGCAACAAGGCGCCATTTGCGATGACGTATACGGCGGGAACGACCGTGAAATACAAGAGACTGACGCCTCTATTTAAGAAAATAAGCAGCAAAAACGGACCGATAAACACAGCTTGCAGCTTGAACGAAACAGCCAAACCGAATGCCAGAACAGACAAGAAAAATTTATTCTTGAGAATAAAAAGCAAACACACAACAACGCAGCCAGTATAGAAGATGTCTGCTTGGCCCCACTGTGCCGCGTTCGAGACGACTGTAGGAAGCAGCAAGAACGAGCCCGCTGCGATCGCCGGCGGAATGGAGTCAGCGCCATGCCGTTTGGCAAAGACATAAACCAGCGCGGACACGGCTAAAACGCCAGTGATTGGTGCCAGCTTTATGAGATGCAGATCAGATAGGACGCCCTCTCCCACCCAAGCGAAAAACGTCAATATCGTGATGTACGGGCCTGTATAGTTGTGAAACGAGTCCTTCAGAGCGTACCAATACCCATTGTTTTCAATATAATCTATCCAAACGGACAAAAATTTTCGAGTGTCATAATTCTCGTTATCCCATAAGGCAAAGTAAACGACCAAGGCCAACAAAATGAAAAAAAGGTAAGTCGAAAGCGGGTGCTCTCGGCCAAATGCTTGGACGCGAGCGGAAATATCGCGTGAAACATTCGCCAAAATGTGTCGGGAGGTGGATATGCTCATTCGGCTAGCTTGGCAACAAATTGAAGTCTGCACGGAGCGCAAGTTGGTACACGCAACCATAACACAGCCCGAAATTTTTTTGATAAAATAGAAGCAATCTTGTCAGAATAATGGCCCCCATTATCAAGACAACTGAGTGCATAGAAAACACTACCCGCATCCAGGCACATAGGTACCAGACGCGAGCAGTAACCTACAGCAAATACTAGGGAATAAACTTAGGGATGTGACATCTTATTTTCATCAATTTTCTGTCTTGTCAATGGAGTCCGCTATACTTTTATTGAATCGTGCGATCGAAAGGCCATGTATTTGCAAAGCAAATAAAAAGCAACCATGTAAGGAGGTATCCCTAATACTTGGGCTAGATAAGGGTCCACGCCGAGCCAGAAAATACAGATAAGTACAGTTCCAAGGTTGAAAGCATAGGATATGGCAAATGTACTCATAAACCGAATTCCCGAAGCCAGAACACTACTCCGGTCCCTAAAGGTCCAGGACTTATTCAAAACGAAACTAATTGACAGACCAGTACCATATCCTGCTGCATTCGCGATTACATCGTTGTCATAAAGAAATGCCTTCGTTCCAAAAATGACCAGAAGTCCGACCAGCGTGTTGATGGCCCCCACGATTGAAAAACGGATGAACTGCCAGCTCACGACGCACCGGTTCTCTGACCACAGACATGGTATTGCGCCCCTAATGGGAGCCAGGTAAGAAACGGCTCGGATCGTCTCAGGGCTGATAAGATACGAGGAAAAAATACCCGATATCTTAGCTTCACTTCGCCAAGACCCGTTTTTCGAAAAAGGCCACGCATCCGGGACCCCGAAATTAGAGCCGCATTCTCGTCGAACGAACAGGTGTTGACTGCATGGCGCGTGAGGGGGTTAAAAGGATTGTGTTCAAACACGAACAACCATCCACCAGGTCTGATCACACGAACCAATTCTCTAAGCAAGGAAAAGTGAGACTCTCCTTCAATATGGTGAAAAACACATGCTGCGAAGGCGAGGTCAAATGTGCCTGCGTCGAAGGGTAGGGTTGCGCCGTCAAAGGACACGAATTCTGCTTGGTGGGTATAGCGTTCACGGGCGATCGCCAGACTACGGTCCGACACATCCAGGCAAGTCATTTCTGCATTCGGGAAATAACGCCCTACGTAGGGTACGGAGGTGCCAATTCCTCCACCGAAATCAAGGATTTTGCGTATCTGCCTCCCTCCAAGTATCTCCGCCATATCTTTAATTTTGTATTCAGCAAAGAATTCCGGCGATTCGCCTGACGTGCGGATATTGCTACGATGCAAGGCCACATATTCGTCCGCGAACTTATCGAACTCAGCCTTTTCCACTTAGGCGATCCTCTTGGGTAACGTTGGCCTTCTGAAAAGAGATGGCATATTCCCGTTCATTTTCTATATGGTAGATTTCTTCGATAATAAACAGTGGGCGGCGTTTCGACTCCATGTATAGGCGACCTAAGTATTCCCCTAGTATCCCAAGAAACAACATATTGGCGCTGCCGAGCACCAGCACCACAGCCATTAAGCTGGCCCACCCAGCCACGGATTTCCCTTGAAACCAACCATAGAGCACGTATCCGAAAATGAATAAGGAAAATACGGCGAGAACCGCCCCGGCATGACTCGCAACTCGGAGGGGACGAGTCGAAAAACCCGTAATTGCATCGAGGGCAAAGTGCATCATTTTCTTAAGGGGATACTTGGTTTTCCCCGCGAACCGCTCGGCACGATCGTAACGAATCGGGACTTGTTTATATCCGACCCAGGTAATCATTCCACGGATAAAGCGGTGATGCTCTGGCATAGATTGCAGTGTTGCAAGGACACGACGAGTCATCAAGCGAAAATCACCCGTGTCGATAGGGATATTCACATCAGTCATTTTTTGGAGAAGACGATAGAAGCAAGCTGCCGAAAATTTCTTAAACCAAGTTTCCCCCGATCGAGTCTTCCGCTGGCCGTAGACTACATCAGCACCTTTGTCCACTAATGCCCACATATCGTTCAGCAGTTCTGGCGGATCCTGTAGATCTGCATCAATGACAAATATTCGCTCACCCCGGCAAATCGACAGTCCAGCCGTTAAGGCAAGTTGGTGGCCGTGATTACGGGAAAGATTGACACCTACGATATGGGGATCCTTGTCAGTCAGTGATCTGATGACGGGCCAAGTATCGTCTTTCGACCCATCATTAATAAGAACAATTTCATAATCATCCCCGAGACAGTTGCGACACACTACAGACAATCGTTGGTGCAATTCAGCAAGTCCCGGTTCTTCGTTATAGCAAGGGACAACGACCGATAGGGCCACTTTCAATGTTGTACAAAATTTTTCGGGTGCCATAAAATACAATCTCCCATAAAACAAACATATTAAATCTTGGAGTTGGGGAGACCAGCAGAATACAGTGAACTTTGACAGGTAGCCACTAGCCTAAGTGTAGGCTTGAAATCGAGGACCCATTGGCTGGGAACCCCTCGTGACACAGTAGGAACCTGGATATTTTCAACTCTCTCTGGGAGACCCATTCAAACCTCCCTTTGTACGGCTAGATGCGAATAGTAGTTCAGTTAAAGCCATTCTCTATTGCCTAATACCGCAAACCTCGTCCCATAAAATCGCATTCATAACAGTCCAGAGATGAAAACTATATCCTCCACCGTTTGTCATTTGATGCTTTAACAAATCCAAAACATATTGGTTATCTAAAAACCCCTCTTTTTTTATGGTCGAACGGTCAAAGGCTTTTACGCAATGCCTTCCAAAGTCTCCTTCCTGGAACCATTCCTCCATCGGAGCTCCAAAACCCTGCTTCTTCCGATAAATAAGGCCCCGATTCATATACGGCTCTGCTACTCGCTTCAAGAGAAATTCTCCATTCCCTGCTGGCGTTTATATTTTGAAGGGAGGCGGGACGCAAACTCAACCATATCATGGTCCAGGAAGGGAACTCTCGCCTCCACAGAATGTGCTATCGTCAGTTTGTCCACTCGCATTAACAAATGTTCAGGAAGTTGTAATTTTCTTTCCATAAAAGGGATTTCATGCGACATCTCCTCTTCTGGAAATTTCCCTGAAAAGTCTTTTAAAAGTGAGAGGGGATTAAGGCACTACCTAATTCTCGAAACGAGTCTGGAAGTGAATTTTCTATTGGACATACGATCTCTTGCCGGAACGGCTCAAGATTAGGCGTTAATTGCTCTCGCATTTGTCTCCACCAACAAACGTCTCCTCCCCAAAATAATTGCTGCCTCTGCTCTGCTCGCCGTTGGGTGTAGGCCTCTTCCTGGTTTTTCGCTTCTAACCGTGGATGTGCCGATCCCAATCTCGAGAACCACCCCTTGCGTGGCTTGGAATGATTCCTGCCAGGCTGATTAATTCGGCGAAACAGATCATCATAATGGGCGCACCACTAATGGCCCAGGAAATTTTCATCCGCGCCTTCACCCACCTGAACAACTATCGTTCTGCTCTTCTTCACCAGCTTTGCCAAAAAATAGAGGGGAATACACACATTATCGGCGATCGGCTCATCTTGCAGCTAGACCAATAATGGCAAAAAATCCTGCATTTTCTTTTGGGAATTTAACGCTTCATGATGCTCCGTTCCATATCGCTTACTAATTCTTCTGGAAAACTGAAATTCATTATAATCCTCTTTCCCTTCATACACGATAGTAAAGGTTTTCACAGGTCGATCCATTAACTCACTCATGAGAATGAAAAAGAAAGGGTAAATTTTCCTTGAGGAGATGACAGTGGATTTTGGGGATAGGAATTTTAAAAGGCCTTTTTGACGTGACCGGAAAGTACCAAAGAACCCGGTGAGGGGTCAATTAGGTATCTCAGCTCGCTGAAATGCGAGAGTTCACCCTGCGAGTAGGGGTCTTTTTTGCCAGGGATCAGGCCAGCATATTGTTCCATTGGGACGTGAGAGCTGGGGAAATGTGCAAAAAGGAGAGGCGGTTCGGGAACGGAACCGGAATGCAGGGTGGGATGAAGGGATCATATAGGATTTATGGTTCTAGCCTTACGCAATATCATGTTCAGCGGAAATTAATCTTGAGATTTTCCAGCTGAGAAGCGTTGGTTGGTGAATGAGTCGCTCCTTTTTACCAAACTCCCGTATCACCGTGATTGTCTGTATTGCCGGGTTTCGGCCCGGCAGTCGAGCCACTTTTGTTCCGGCAAAAGTAGCCAAAACCATTGATGCCCCGTCCGACCTCATAAAAGGAGATGGACGCAAATCACGGGAGGGCAAGCCAACTCGCTGCGCTCAAACAAGGCTCGCCGGAGCATCAGAGCGTCCACCCAGAGGGCCGGTCGACAGGCGTCGGACTTCGGACGACGAAAATTTCAGGGAGCCAAATGAAAGAGCGCGGAACCATACATTCTCTATGATCGCATTCCCTATGATCCGGATTAGGCTGTCTGCAAGAACTCCTTGAGCCGGGCCGGAGCGCAGGGTGGGGCGAGGGTGGGCAACCCCAGGTGGTTAAGTATCTTGGCGATTACAGTGGAAAATCTGGCCGTGGTTCTTGGGATTCTGATTCGGGGTTGTCACCCAGATTTCTATGGTTAAACCAAAATGGTCAAGTGTGAGCCGAAAGCGGAGCGAAAAGAGAAGGGAAACGTTCTTCTGTAGGTTGGAGTGAGCAGGGCAAAATCCAGTATTCCCGCTCAAGACGATCAAGCAGTGAAAGGCAGGGAGGAGACGCGAGCAGGTACGCGGCGGGCTTGAATTTCAAGTTCTAGATTCGTGTCTGGTTGAGTGAAATCTCGCAACGGAAAGCCTAACGCAATGGGTTTTTGGAGTAGGGGAGAGAAGGTCGCACTCGATACCCAGCCGACTTCTCGTGTGCCAGAAAATAGCTTGGCTCCGGCCTCCGGTAGGTCTTTTTCTGTTCCTTCGATCACTAATCCGACCAATCGCCTTTTGACCGATCCATACGTATCCATTCTGGCGACGACTTCCTGCCCTGGATAGCATCCCTTCGATAAGCTAAAGGCGATTCCCTCCAAATTCGCTTCTGGTGGAACGATTTTTTCATTCAAGTCTGGCCCAAGGCGAGGCAATCCCACTTCAACCCTGACGGTCTCGAGTGCCTCCCTTCCAACTGGCTGAAGGCCGGCCTCTTTCCCTATCGTTAAGAGATGAGACCATAGTGCAGGAAGACCTTCGACCTGGACAAATAATTCAAAGTCTTGCCCACCCGTTTCTTCCGTTCGAGCGATAACGCCTTGCATGTCACCAAGTGTGAATGAGATGGTATCTAACACCTGAAGGGAATTCACTTCTACACCGAGGGCTTGTTTGAGAATATCCGCACCATTCGGCCCGGTAACCAGGAGGATTCCCCAACTCTCCAGACCATTGTGGAGTTTGGCCTTTGTCCCATAGAGCAGAAATTTTCGAAGGGCTTGAAAGGTCAGGTCAGCCACCTCTCCGACATCCTCAATAATCAGGGTCTCCGGTTGCAGAAATACTCTAAAATAGGAGAGCATTTTGCCTTTATGATTCATGAAGGCCGAGTATCGCCCCTGCCCGGGCTTAAGAGGAAGAATATCGTTGCTGATGAGGCTTTGGAGCCATGAGACTCGGTCATCACCCGTGACCAGGATTTTTCCTCGTAAGGATAGGTCGGCGAGGCCCGCTTTCTGATGGATGGACTCATACTCTAAAAGAGGGTTGCCGTAATGAAGGGGGACTTCCCATTCACCACAAGGTTGCAACGTGGCGCCTAGGGCTTCATGCTGCTTATGAAGGGCAAGGGTCTTCATGATGTGGCTGCCGCCGTGATTTCCTCAAACAGGGCGAGTGTCCGCGCAGAAAACTCATTCCGCGAGACAATTTTTTGAATTCCAAGGTCTTTCGCCAGTTTCCATGTTTGAACTTCTTCATGATTGGCAAAGGCCAGAATTGGCAATGCCTGTGTTTGAGGAAGTGTGCGTAGAGATTTCACAATATCGGAAGCATTGAGCCGGTCATCATTCATGTTAATGATAATGCCCATCGGTTGGCTGGCAAGGGCTTTCGTTTGCCAGTCATCTCCAGTGCGGAGACGTTCCAGTTTATAGCCCTGCGGTAAAAAGGCATCGCGTATTTTGGTGTAGAAGAAGATATCACTAACCGCCACAAGAATCGTTTTGGTGTCTGGCATGTGGTAAGCCCTTTACATTTTACATTGTGCTAGTTCATGAGAGTCAGAATGCGCATGAGCGCTTGTTTTGCTGTCTTGTATTCAGGGTTAAGAGCCAGAGATTTTTTGTAGGAATCGACTGCCTGGTCCCATTCCCCTTGTCGTTCATACACACGGCCGAGATTCATGTGAGGAAAAGAGGGGTTTTCATATCGTTTGGCTTTCATCGCTTTTTCAAGCCAGGGAATAGCCTCGTCCAGCTGGTTGAGCTCAATAAGGTAAGCCCCGATATCGTTATAGGGATTCCCGAATTCAGGGTCCTGGCGAATAGCCACTTGGCACTCCTCAATGGCTTCCTGCAATTGTCCCATAAAACTATAGGCCCATCCTAAAAACGTGTGTGCTTCTGCGGTCGGGAAGAGGTCGATGGATTGTTTGTAGAGATCCACCGCTTCTTCCAGTTGGCCTCTCATTTGGAATTCGTAGGCCTGCTGGAAAAGCTTCCAAGCTGTCACCTTATCTTCTTCGTGGCCCTCACCCTGGTCGAGAAAGTCTTGAATATCCATAGGAAATTGTGTTGCGAACAGTCCTTTTTGTGTCTCTCAGGAAAAAGAGGTGATTACTCGCCTTTGAGCTTGCGTTGAACTAACTCAGCTGCACGTCGGCCGGAAAGCAACATCGACCCAAACGCCGGTCCCATGCGTGGACTGCCATCAACTGCAGCAACGGCCAAGCCAGTGACAAAGCAATTTGGATAGATTTCACGGGTATTTTCTACCACTAATGCCTCAGAACGCGCCACCCACATGGCCCCGTTTCCAGGAACCTTCTGATATAAGTTACGTTGGTGGAGGAGATTGACCACGACGGCATCATGACCGGTGGCATCAACCACAATTTGACTTTCAAGGGCAATGGGATCGACGTGAATGGTATCATGTCCGGCCATTTCCACGGTGGAATTATTGACTACAACACCTTCGATTCGCTGATCTTGTCGAAGAATGAGATCGACGACTTTGGTAAGATTCATGATCTTCACGCCGGCTTCGTAGGCAGCAGAAATGAGCCGGCTGGTCACATGAGGCGGATCAACCATGGTCATTCCCGGGCAGTCTTTAATCG
>JBDSHB010000377.1:0-8496 GCA_039918695.1 Nitrospirales bacterium
CGGGAGATATCGGAGCGTCTGTCCGGTTGTTGGGTCACGAGCTTGGACACGTGCCGGGAGCAGCCGACCGAAAGGATTTTGATCCGACATCCACGACGATCGCGCTTTCACCCACCGGAGCGGCAACAGCTTTGCCCAGGGAGTTGCTGGTTGCCACGTTTGAAAAAGCCTGGTCCGAGTTTGTGTCCCGGCGAGATGGCCAAAAAGCGTGGGAGGTCTATACACAGTATGAATTTCGCCAGGTGAGCGCGTTTGTGCGTTTGGGGGAGGTGGAACGTGCCCATGCCCTCCTTGATTTTTATATGCATGACCGTCGCCCGGCCGCGTGGAACCAGTGGGGCGAGGTGATCGGCCGGCGTGAACGGGAACCGCGTTTCATTGGTGATATGCCCCATACATGGGTGGGCTCGGATTTCATCCGGGCGGTGCTTGATCTGTTTGTCTATGCCGATTCAGAAACCGGCTCACTGGTCATCGGTGCAGGTCTGCCGCGCTCCTGGCTACAGGGTGAAGGGATTCGTGTGCGTGGATTGAGGACCCCATATGGCGAGGTGTCCTATGCGGCGCGTGATGAGGGCGGGCAGGTGCGCGTGGATCTGGAAGGAGCATCCATGCCACCTGGCGGCTTTGTCTTTCCAGCTTCCCTGAAGGGCGACGTCAAGGTAACATTCAATGGAGACCCTGTGAACGTGCGTGCAACATCTCCATAAAGTTGATGAATATCTTTAATTCATCCCCCGATGGAACGGACGCCAGGCGTCGGAAAATGGAAAGAGAGCGGGACACGATGGCTTTGGGGAATTCCATCTCGCACATGAGAACCTATGCTGGTGTTGTCATGAATCTTCAGGGTATGGGTTGTGACTAAGGTTTTCCATACAGGCATAAAGACTGAAAATATTATTTGGAATAACGATAATCAAGAGGACGATAGTCAATGAAAAACTTATCCACTTTTCCCCAGGGGTTTCTCTGGGGAGCAGCCACATCGGCCTACCAGATTGAGGGGGCACCGCTGGCAGATGGTGCCGGCCCGAGCATATGGCAGCGTTTTTCCCACACACCGGGAAATATTCTGAATGGCGATACCGGCGACGTGGCCTGTGACCATTACCATCGCTGGCGCGAGGATATCGCACTCATGAAAGAGCTGGGGTTGCAGGCCTATCGGTTTTCGGTCGCCTGGGCGCGTATTTTTCCTGAAGGCAAAGGACGGCTGAATGAGAAAGGCCTGGATTTCTATAACAAACTTGTTGATGGCCTTCTGGAAGCGGAGATTGAACCGCTTCTGACGTTGTATCACTGGGATTTGCCGGAGGCCTTGGACGATCTCGGCGGATGGTTGAATCCGGACATTGCGCATTGGTTTGCCGACTACGGGGAAGCCATGTACCGGCGGCTGGATGGCCGGGTCAAAAAATGGACGACACTCAATGAACCATGGGTGGTGACCGACGGTGGCTATCTGCATGGTGTACTGGCTCCAGGGCATTCCTGTCACTATGAAGCGCCTGTTGCCGCGCATCATCTGATGCGCGCCCATGGTGCGGCTGTTCAGGCCTATCGCGCTGTCGGGTCACATGAAATCGGCCTCGTGGTGAATATCGAGCCCAAGTATCCGGCTTCTGAGGATCCGAAAGATCTGGCGGCCACCAATCGCGCGGATGCGTATATGAACCGGCAGTTTCTTGATCCAGCCCTTCTGGGATCCTATCCGGAGGAAATGAAGGAAATATTCGGTGACGCCTGGCCTGAATGGCCGGCAAAGGATTTCGACCTGATTCGTCAGAAGATCGATTTTGTCGGGCTGAATTATTACACGCGTGCCGTGACATGTGATGGCCCGGACTGTTTGCCTGTCAGGGCCAGGACCGTTCGCCAGCCCCACAAGACCCACACGGAAACCGGGTGGGAGGTTTACCCGGAGGGGCTATCCGATACGCTGCTGTGGCTGAAGAAACGATATGGGGACATGCCGTTCTATATCACCGAGAATGGCTCGGCATTTTTTGATCCGCCAAAACCGATTCATGGACGTGTCATTGATCCGGTGCGGATGGATTATCTGAACCAACACCTTCGAGCGGTCCGGACCGCGATTGAGCAGGGCGTTGATGTGCGGGGATATATGGCCTGGTCTCTCATGGACAACTATGAATGGTCTTATGGCTATGCCAAACGATTTGGCATTGTGCATGTTGATTTTGAAACGCTTGAGCGAACGCCGAAGGATACCGCCCGGTATTATTCGAAAATTATTCAATCCAATGGTGCGGTTCTGGATGAACCCTTCCTGCCTCTTTCCGTGCATATGCGTTATGGCTAGTCTCACCCTGCGAAATATTCACAAGAGTTTTGGCAAGACCGCCGTGTTGTCGGGCATTGACCTTGATGTGGCCGATGGTGAGTTTGCGGTGATTGTCGGCCCTTCGGGTTGCGGCAAGTCAACCCTGTTGCGTACCATTGCGGGTCTTGAGGAGATTGATCAGGGCACCATCAAAATCGGTGAAACCGATGTCTCGCGACTTTCCCCTTCCGAGCGCGGTATTGCCATGGTGTTCCAGTCCTATGCCTTGTACCCGCATATGACGGTTTATGACAACATGAGCTTCGGGATGAAAATTGCCGGAGCTTCTGCAGCAGAAATTGATCAAGCGGTGCGCATGGCTGCCGATACGCTCGGCCTGACCGCGCTGCTTGAGCGGAAACCGAAAGAGCTTTCCGGTGGACAGCGTCAGCGCACGGCTATTGGCCGGGCGATCGTCAGGCGCCCGCGAATATTCCTCTTTGATGAACCCCTTTCCAACCTGGATGCCTCTCTTCGTGTGAAGATGCGTCATGAGATTGCACGACTGCACGAGACGCTTGAGACCACGATCATCTATGTCACGCATGACCAGGTCGAGGCCATGACGCTGGCCGATCGGATCGTGGTTCTCAGGGATGGACGTATTGAACAGGTAGGTTCCCCCAACGAACTGTACAAGTATCCTGCCAACCGCTTTGTGGCCGGCTTTATCGGATCGCCTGCCATGAATTTTCTGTCCGGGTTTGTCGTAGAAAGCCGCGCGGATATCACAACGGTTCGACTGACCAGCGGAACGACGATCCGGGTGAACGCCGTCGCCGTAGAGTTGCCTCTGGATACTCCGGTCACGCTTGGCATTCGTCCGGAGCATCTAGTGACGGGGGGGGATCACAACCTCGTTGAGACGAAGGTCAATCTTGTGGAGCCCCTCGGCAGTCATTCCTACGTCTATCTGGAAACGCCGGATGCCGATGACCTGTTAATATTCCGCGCATCCGGCGATTTCGGTTTCGCAAAGGGAGACAAGCTGACAATGTGTCTTGCGGAAGATCACTGCTATCTTTTCGGGAAAGACGGAAAGGAACTTCGGCGCAAATCTTCCGGAACCTGTTAACTATTTCAAAAACTTCGCCCTTTAATCAGTGTATGAGTACCCGAAGCTTATCAGAGAAAAATCGTGGAGTGTTCAACGCCTGCCCTGAGCGACGTCGCTCTGGCGAAGGCAGGGAACCCCGCCTTGCCTGTTCCATCCTGAAAGGTGGGCCCTTTGTTTTCAACACTCCCTTCCGGAAACCTCACGACAAGTCAGGGAGATCACGGATGATGTTGTACAAGAGAAGTCTGGTGTCATTTTTGTCTATGGTGGTCCTGCTTATATTGCCCGTAGGAGCCGCGCTGGCCACATCCAATATCCCGGCAAAGGACGCATGGAAGGTATCCGCTTCCTCTATTCAGAGCGATGAATTTTTGCCGGGTTACCTGGCCGATGGCGATATGGCGACCCGCTGGTCCAGTCAGGCCAAGGATGAGGAATGGGCTCTCATTGATCTTGGAAAGGTCGTTGAGATCACGGGCTTTACCCTGCATTGGGAGAACGGATATTCAAGCAAATACAACCTCCTGGTTTCGACCGATGCCCGGGTGTGGACCACGGTTTTTATAAACGACGACAGTGACGGGCAGATGGATGATATTTATATCCAACCCGTTTCCGCGAGATATGTCCGGCTGGATACCAGGGAGAGAGCCACGAGCTGGGGAAATTCCCTCTGGGAATTTGATATCAAGGGGACTGACGACATTGTCAATATATCCGTGGTCGCCGGGGGTGGCGTGAATACCCCGGCACTGATGGATGGTCGCAAGGATACTGTCTGGAAAAGCGAAGCTGTCGATCGGGCAGAATTACTTTTGGACCTGCGCAAGTCCAGAAATACTACCGGGTTGCGCATCGACTGGGGTGAGCAATATGCCGGTGCGGTGGACATGGCCATTTCGCTGGATGGAAAGGAATGGAAAGAGGTCTCCTCTATCTCCGTCGTGGAGGGCTCGCAGGGGCAATCCGATTTTGTTCCGAATGACCCGTCAGACGTCCGCTACATCAGGCTTGTGCTGACCAACCCTGTGAAAGCCGGGGGCGGGTTCGGGATTGGCGATATTTCCTTGCGTGGTCCCACGGAAGTGTTTTCCCCTTTTATTCGATATCAGTTTGATGCCAGGAGGGCTCCTTTCGGGGATTATCCCCCGCATCTCAGGGGATACCAGACCTACTGGACCCTGGTTGGCCTTCCACTGGATACCGAGGAAAGTTTGTTTGATGAGTTTGGCAATCTGGAATCCCGGCGCGACGGGCCTATGCTGATGCCCTATGTCAAAGAGGGTGACCATCTGTATTCGGCGGCCGGAGCGGCGAATATCCAACAGGAATTGCAGGACGGATATCTGCCGGTTCCTATCGTGAGATGGGAGACGGGGAATGGACTGCATTTCAGGTCCGAGGCCATTACCACCGGCCCTGTCGATGCCAGCATGACCTATGTGCGACATACGCTTGCCAATCGCTCCGATACTGTACGGAAGGGGGAACTCATCGTCACGCTCAGGCCCGCCCAGATCAATCCCAAATGGCAACATGGCGGATTGTCGCCTATCAAATCGATCCGGTATGTGCATGAAACCGGGAAACTGGTGATGATCAACGACAAAAATGCCTACCTGGCCCTTTCACCTGCCGACAGTTTCCTCGCCTCGCAATATGCTCACGGGGATATTGCCAACCACCTGCGAGGCAGGGCCGTCCTGGGTGCCGCTGCAGACCGTAAGGGCGATGCCAAATCTATTGAGGACCAGGGCGGGACCGGTCTGCTCTCGGCAGCCTGGACCTATGCCTTTGAATTGCAACCGGGTGAATCCAAGGAGGTGGTATTTGCGGCTCCCCTGCATGAGACCCTGTCAAATTTGAAAACCGCCGAAGACTTCGAGAAGTTGCGGCAGGAGTTTGTGACATTCTGGACCGACAAGCTTAACCGTGTGGGCTTCGAACTTGCCAATAAGGCAGTCGTCAATACCGTGAAGTCGCAGATAGCCTATATCCTGTTGAACAATGATGGCGTGGTCATCCAGCCCGGCGCGCGCAGCTACAATCGGACCTGGATGCGTGATGGCGCGATCATTTCCGCCACGCTCATGCGGCTTGGTTTTTTCGAGGAGGTCAGGGATTTTCTGAACTGGTATGCGGAACGTGTGGAGCCTGATGGCCTCGTGCCACCCATTCTCTTCACCAACGGTGAGGTGTATGACGGCTGGGGGAGGAATATCGAATGGGACAGCCAGGGTCAGTTTATCTATGCGATCATGGAGTATTATCGCTTTACGGGTGACCGGGATTTCCTGGAAAAACATTTTGATGCTGTTCACCGGGCGATGAAGTACATTGTCACCTTGCGGGAGCGTACGCTTGATCCGAAACATTATGAAAATATTGAGGCCGGTGAGCGCCTGAAGGGCATCTTACCCCCGTCCATCAGCCATGAAGGTTTTATTACCCCGATGCACAGCTATTGGGACGATTTTTGGGCTATGCGGGGTTGGGCGGACGGCATTGAAATGGCGGAGATCCTGGGGCGGAAATTTTTGGCGGACTGGGCGAGGACCGAGGCGAAAAATTTCAGCACAAGCGTCAGGGAATCCATTGAAAAGACTATCGCCTGGAAGTCCCTCGACTATATCCCTGTGGATGCGGACAAAGGCACTCCCGATCCGACCTCCATTGCCATTGCCATGTTTCCCACTCAAGCCTGGCACATTCTACCTGCAGATATCCTGGACCGGACGTTCCGGGAATATTATCGAATGGTAAAAAAACGGGATGCCGGTTCTACACCCTATTCGTATACGCCTTACGAGGTGCGCAATATTCTAGCTCTTGCGACTCTTGGGTATCGCAAGGAAGCTTTCGATCTACATGAAATCCTGTTCAAGGGCAGGCGCCCGGCCAATTGGAATGAGTTTGCGGAGGTTGTCCTGTCCGACAGCCGCAAGGGTGTGTATATTGGTGATATGCCACATACCTGGGTGGGAGCGGGTTATGTGAATTCTGTCCGGGGCCTCATCGTGATGGAAGAAGACAAAAGTAAAACCTTGAACCTGCTGTTTGGTACTCCGCGCGAATGGCTTGCGGGCGATGGTATTGCTCTTTCGAATTTTCCCACACATTTCGGAAACCTGATGATGCAGGCGAAGTGGGACGACAACGACCAGAGACTGAGTCTGGATGTGGATATGCCAAAATACGCGGACAGGAAAATTTATGTTCGCTGGCCAATCCACAAGGAGGGCAAACCGAAGCAGGTGATTGTTGAGGGCGATGACAGCTACCGTGTTGATGATCACGGCATCTGGTTGGAAGGCAACAAGTTCACGTTAATGGCCAAATGGTAAGTTGTCGGTATGCTGAACATCGTCGGTTCGTAAGGAAATTGGGCGTATGAGCAGCGTCGTGCCCTCATCTTTTGAGTGTAAGCGACTTTCTGCTATGCCTTAAACGCCTGTCACAAATGAGCGAAGAACCTTGCTCCTACACGCTGGCTGCGACGACCCTGCACGAGAATGTTGATGGTAGCCTCATCCTGATCCATCATACGTCAGCAATTCTTTCGTGGCATTTGAATAGTGCCGGATTTCTTGTCTGTGCGCCAGATGTGATCCAGGAGGCCTTATTCCGTTTGACCCGTCTGAGTTTAGGGATGTGCCAACATTCTGTCGCCACGGGTGAATCATTTCTCCGGTAATTCTACTGGCAGATTTGGCATCCCGTTTTTCAACCTCTCCGAAATTGAGGCAGAACTGATGGGAGAGCCAGATGGCGTGATTGATGATGTGAGATGGAACACGACAACTACGGAAGCCTGGTGTGTGAATATTGATCACACCCGGCTGTCAAACCCCGGTCAACTTTAACATTCACAATACTACTGAGACCTGAGGAGATCGCTTGATGGGTAAGGCCTGGCGTAACTGGAAAACAAAGAATCTGGCGATCATCGGAATACTGTGTGTGATGGTGGTGGGCCAGCAAAGCCTCAATGCTGCGGGTGAGACCATTGGGCGCCACGCCAAGAATATGAGCTTTCCGTCACAGTGTGCGGAAGAAGACAATGTGAATATTCCGGTCTATGGCGGTTATGTGTCCGACTATCAAATCACCGCGACATTTCCTACCTACTATCCACTCAAACGCGGGCAGAAGGATCTCTGTATTGGGGATCTGACGAACTGTGAACAGGCGTGGGACATGCGGCCGACGGCGCAGATCGCCTACTACGATGCGGCGCAACGGAAGCTGAAATTTGTCTGGCAGTCGCCCGGCTTCTATTGGTATCCGATTGAAACCCCGGACGCGGTGAATGCGGACGTGGGTCAATATGTGTCATTGGCGTATCCGCCGACAGATCGCTATTGGGTAGGCTTAGGCTCGCCACCGGCCATGGCTTATTATGACGCGCTCAAACACAACCTCATGTACATTGTCCGGGATGAAAATGGGAAGTGGCGAGAGCCTGAGATTGTCGATTCCACCGGCGATGTGGGGCAGTACGTCTCTCTACGCATTAGCCGGGACAGGCGGCATCATGTGGTGTATTACGATGCGGATCACGGGAATTTGAAATATACCTACAAGAGCAATCCGGATGCGGTGGGCGGATGGGCAACCCCGACGATCCTGGACGCCACCGGTGATGTCGGGCAGCATGCCGCCATGGCGATCAGTCCAACGGGCCACCTCCATGTGGTGTACTACGATGCGGATGCGAAGGATTTGAAATATGTCACCAACGATGACACGCATGGATGGTCGGTGCCCGTCGTCTTAGATGCCGTCGGGGATGTGGGAACCTACGCCTCCATGAGCGTGTATTATGAGGGTTGGACAGAGAAAATGAACGGGGCGTATGAAGGTCATTCTCCGCATATCACGTATTACGATGCGAGCGAGGGAAATTTAAAATACATTTATCAGGATGAACAGGGGTGGTCGGCGCCGCTGCTGTTAGATGCGGCGGGAGATGTCGGTCAATATTCGTCGACGGCGTTCGGTCCTGATGGGGCGCTGCATGTAGCGTATTATGATGCCACGAATAAGGATTTAAAATACCTTCACAAAGAATCTCCCTCGGCACAATGGCCGG
>JBDSHB010000378.1:0-13601 GCA_039918695.1 Nitrospirales bacterium
GTGCGAAGGGAAAACACCCGCACAAATTACCGCTATTGCTCGGAAACTCTTAAAGGCCGGCGGACCGTTTCTCGCGACACGCGTCTCGCCCGCTAATGCGCGCAGTCTCAAGCGATTGGCCCGCAAGGCGATATACCATGAGATGGCCAGAATGGTCTCTATTGCTGATAGCGCAAGGAAGAAGCAGGGATTGATTCTTATTGTCACAGCCGGCACCTCCGACATCCCAGTGGCCGAAGAGGCCAAAGTCACCGCCGAGGTCATGGGAAGTCGTGTGCAGACACTCTATGATGTTGGCGTCGCAGGCTTACATCGGCTCTTGGATCGCCAAGAGAGTCTTCATCAGGCACGGGTCGTCGTCGTTGTCGCAGGAATGGACGGGGTGTTGCCCAGCGTGGTGGGAGGGTTGGTCGATCGCCCGATTGTCGCCGTGCCCACCAGCCAGGGCTACGGAGCAAATTTTGGCGGGCTGGCCCCTCTCCTAACGATGCTGAATGCCTGCTCATCGGGAATCGGCGTGGTGAATATCGATAACGGGTTTGGAGCAGGCTGTCTAGCACACCGCATTAATATTAACGGGCAGGAGGAATCTCCACCTCAGACGTAGGTAACTCAGACATCGGCTCATTCAAAGGTTCCGACATTGGTGTCTCTCGCATTTCAGGGATTGATCCCTCATCTTTCTCCTCTGGTTCAACGCTTTCAATCTCGGACCCGGAACCACCGGCCTCTTCAGACTGAAGAACACCCATAGTGTCCATGAGGGCCTCTTCCTCTGGAACCACCGGATCGTCGGAAGACTTCAAGCTTTCCTCCGTGACCGGGCCATTCTCTTCAGGACTCTCTCCCTCACGGAGAATCTCAAGTTCTTCGGGAATATCCGGCTCCGGAGGAAGGAGAGGCAACACTTCCCCCACATACGCCAACGCTTCGAGTGTCCCGTGAACCCGACGTGAGACAATCTTCGTGCGGGGGCCATTCCCCTGATCCTCCATCAACTTGGCCTGAAGTTCATAAAAGTACGAGCCATCAGCCACGAGTTGATGGTATTGATCCTTCCCATCCCAGACCAACTCCACCGAAACGGTGAGATTCCCCCTTTTCGGCTCCAGTTCGTCCACCAACAGACGTTGTGCGACAAAACTCATGGAGCGCCGCGTCGGTGAGGTGATCATGGCAGACACTTCAAGCACATTGGCTCCACGTAATGATGACGGCAACTCCACGAGCAGGGTCAACTTCAACCCACTTTTCCCAATGATAAAGGGGTCAGGAGAAACCACCACATCAGAAATTTTCACGGGGGAAGTCGCCGGTCTGGCATTTCGTTTGGCGTCAACCTGTTGGGAGAAGGCCAAACCTATCAATAGACTCAAGCAAAAAATTTGCAGTGTATTCAGAAAAATTTTAATTAAAAAAGGCATCTGTTTCCTTATGGGTAAAAACATCAACTCCATCGATCAGTCAATGTCCGATGAATCCCGGGCTAAGCCAGAATGAAGCAAGCCATGCGAAACCATATTATTTGGAGGATAAGAAAAGGTCTCTCAAAGCTTTGTGATCTCCAACCAGGTCACAGATTCTTAAACGATCGGTCTTGAGGGCATCCTTCTTATTGTGCCAAACATTTCCCCTTCATACCAATCAAATTCCAGAATAGTTGAACATTTTTTTGCCTTTGGCGTGGCCGAGTCGTGCAGCCCTTCGGGACGCGCCAAGCAAAAAGCTCGTACGCAGGGGCGAAACCCGGATAATTTCAAAAAAATTATCGTGCACTTCTCAATGATTCGCCCAACGTCGCGTTGAGATTTTTGATATGCTACGGTTTCGCCTTTGGACTTTTTCAGGTGTAATTCTATGACCAGACATCTTCATATTGACGCATTTTCAGGAGTCAGCGGGGACATGTTTTTGGGTGCCCTGGTGGATGCCGGTGTGCCCTTGTCTGCCCTTGAAAAAGGGCTCAAAGCCTTGGGCATCAAAGGCTATCGGCTGCGCGAGCAGCAGGTGATCCGCAACAGCATCCGGGCTACCAAAGTGGATGTGGATATTCATAAAGGGTTTACCAAGCCCTTGTCCCTCTCCGCTATTCGAAAGACGTTAGGGAATAGCCGCCTCCCGGACGCCATTCGTACGCAGGCCCTTCATACCTTCCAACTGTTAGCTGAAGCCGAAGGAAGGGTGCATGGCCAAGAACCGAATAAGGTACATTTTCATGAGGTGGGCGTGATCGATTCGCTGGTGGATATTGTCGGGACCCTGCTGGGATTTGCGTATTTGAAGGTGACGACAGTGTCATTTTCTCCCATCAATCTCGGAGCCGGCACGATTTCCACCGCCCATGGACTGCTTCCGGTGCCTGGACCGGCGGTGGCGCATATGGCCCAAGGCATTCCCATTCTTTCCAATGGACCGGCCATTGAGTTCACGACCCCGACAGGCATCGCATTGATTAAGACTCTCTCTACGGATTGTAAACCGCTCCCACCCTTAACACCACAAACGGTGGGGTATGGCGCAGGCACGGCCGATCCTCATGGGTGGCCCAATGTGCTTCGTCTGTTTCTTGGTGTTCAAGAATCTGATTCTTCGAATCATACGGAACGCATCATCCAGCTTGAAACGAATATTGATGATATGAATCCGCAATTGTATGAGGTGATCATGGAACGCCTGTTCGAGGCCGGAGCTCTGGATGTCACCTTGACGCCGACCATCATGAAACGGAGTCGGCCCGGTACGATTGTGACAGTCATCGCGTTCTCACAGAATCTTCAGGCCTTGCAGTCGATACTATTTTCCGAAACCTCGTCGCTCGGAATACGGATCCAGGAAATGGATCGAGCCATTCTGCCCCGCTCATCCCAAACGATGCGATTGATGGGGGGTTCGGTCCGCATGAAGATTGCCGATCTTGGGCAGGGCCGTTCAAAGGCCACTCCCGAGTATCGTGATTGTGTCGCTTTGGCTGAACGCACGAAGCAGCCAGTTCAAACGATCATCGATCTCGCACGGCGGGCGTATGTCAGTGCGAAAAACCCATCTCCTCGCAAAACTTCTCCTGCCAAATTGGCACGGCGCAAGTAATCCACGCATATGTCCTCCACACAACCGACCAAACCACTTCTGGCGATTACCATGGGCGATCCTGCCGGGATCGGACCGGAAATTATCGTGAAGGCTCTCCAGTCGCCGAAAGTCTGGCGAGTCTGTCGGCCCCTGATCATTGGTAGCCGGGCCATCCTAGAATTCACCGCACAATCCTTGGGGGCCTCCCTTGTTCTTGTGCCAGTGGGCGGTCACGAATCCTCCCCAAATCCTCGCCTGTTCCGCCGGGGCTCTCTTCCAGTCTTGGATCCCTTTTCCGGATCGATCCGTCCGGTCAGGCTTGGGCGCGTCGCGGCACGGTCCGGGGATATGGCAGTCACGTGCATTCAAACAGCCGTCCGGTTAGCCCAGGCCGGTTGCGTGCAGGGTATCGTTACGGCACCCATTAATAAACATGCGATTCATTTAGCGGGGCACACATATCCGGGCCATACCGAAATGTTGGCGGACCTGACGAACGCCAAGGAGTCGGGGATGATGATAGTCGGGGGCCCCTTGAAAATATTATTTGCGACCACACATCTGGCTCTCCGTGAAGTCCCGAACGTATTGACGCCCGAAACAATCCTCCGGGCCATTCGATTGGCCAATCAGGGACTCACCCGCTTGTTCAATATTCAGAAACCGCGCATTGGCGTGGCGGGCCTCAACCCCCATGCAGGCGAAAATGGACTGTTTGGAGACGAGGAAGGCCGTATTATTCAACCCGCCATTCGGCAAGCCAAAAAACAGGGCATTGCCTGCACGGGTCCTCATCCTGCCGACACCTTATTCGGCAAGGCGGTACGAGGATCATTTGACGGTATTGTCGCCCTGTATCATGATCAGGGATTGATTCCGCTCAAAACCGTGGCCTTCGGCCATTGCGTGAACATCACGGTGGGTCTGCCTATCATTCGCACGTCTGTTGACCATGGAACGGCCTATGACATTGCCGGGCAGGGTAAAGCCGACCCCACCAGCTTGGTTGAGGCCATTGAAATGGCCGCCAATTTGGCCACATGCTCCACATGATACCCAAGGCGTAAAGATGGGAGCGCGACAATCGACATCCTCCGCCAAGCCACCGGCATCTTCGACTGGTCGTTCCTGGAGTGCGAGAAAAATCGCTGCCGCCACGTTGCAGGCAATTGAACGATCCCGGGGATTTAGCGATGACGTATTCGATCACATCACCAAAGACCTCGTGGTCGCCGAACGCGATCGACACCTGGCGTTTGAGTTGGTCTATGGAGTGTTACGGCATTACATCACCCTGGATTGGCGATTAGATCAGGTCTCCCGCAAGCCCATGGTCCGCCTGCCGCTGACGGTCGCAACAACCCTACGGGTCGCCGCCTATCAATTGCTCTATCTCGATCGTATTCCGGCTTCCGCCGCGGTAAATGAAGCTGTTCAGCTCATCCGGAAACAACCAGGCCACAGTTGGTCCGGCTTCGTGAATGCCGTATTGCGCAATCTGCTTCGGCAACCTGTTCCCCCCATGCCCGATCCGGCGGTCGATGCCACCCGGGCCCTCTCCATTCGATATGCCTGTCCGCCCTGGTTAGTTGAACGCTGGCGACAATTCTTCGGACTCACACAAGCGGAACACCTTTGCCAACAGTCTCTTGGCATTCCACCGTTAACGATTCGAACGAATTCCCTTCGGTGCTCCCGTTCCGATTTGCTTGCCCGCCTCCAATCGGAAGGAATACTTGCACAGGAAACCACCGTGAGCCCCGTCGGGCTGACCTTGGACAAATGTGGCAATCCTGGGCAATTGTCTGCCTTGAAGGACGGTTGGTGCTACGTGGAAGACGAAGCCGCCCAACTCATTCCCTTGCTCCTTGACCCTCAGCCCGGCGACCGGATTCTTGATGCCTGTGCGGCTCCCGGAGGAAAAACCACGCACCTGGCTCAATTGATGAAGAACCAAGGGACCATCGTGGCACTGGATCGTCATCAGGGACGGCTGGACCGGCTCGTTTCTAATTGTGCCAGGCTAGGGATCTCCATTGTTCATCCTGTTCACTTTGATCTGAGCGCATCTTCTGGCCAGGGCCCGGCCAACGATTCCTCAACTACCCTCCCCAGGGTTCCTGCCATGCTGGCCGAACCGTTTGACCGTATCCTGGTCGATGCGCCCTGTTCCGCTCTCGGTATTCTTCGCCGACACCCGGAAGGAAAATTAATAAAAGCGTTATCGACCATCCAACATGCCCAAGCTCTTCAACGCGAGATTCTGAATCGGGTCCGTGACCTCTTGAGACCAGGGGGAATCTTGGTCTATAGTGCCTGCTCAGTCGAACCAGAGGAGACCACAGAGATCATCTCCGGTTTTTGTCAGGAACATCCTGAATTTTATCAGGAATCCGTCACACCTTGGGTGCCCGTTGCGGGGCAATCACTCATCACTGACCCTGGGCATTTGTGTACGGCCATTCAGACGTTGAACATGGACGGATTTTTTGCGTGCCGGTTAAAAAAATCTGAATGACAATGCCAGTCACACCGTTAATCTCTCCTTCTATTCTTTCTGCTGACTTTGCCCGGCTCGCGGAAGCCGTCCAGATGGTGGAAGCCGCCGGTGCGGATTGGATTCATGTGGATGTGATGGATGGCCATTTCGTTCCCAATTTGACTGTCGGTCCGCCCATGGTTGAAGCACTTCGCAAGGTGACCTCCTTGCCATTAGATGTTCATCTGATGATGACGAATCCGGATGCCTTTATTCCTGAGTTCGTCGATGCCGGAGCCGATCTGTTGACCGTGCATGTCGAAGCCTGTCCACATTTACACCGAACGGTTCAGTCTATTAAGGAACGACAGGTCAAAGCCGGAGTGTCCTTGAACCCTGCGACCTCGGTCACCGCCATTGAGGAAATACTTGGCGATGTGGATTTAGTCTTGGTGATGTCCGTGAATCCCGGGTTTGGAGGCCAACAATTTATCCCCTCCAGCCTGGATAAGATCCGGCGTATCCGGACGATGATGACCAATTGCCGCAGTTCCGCTCACTTGGAAGTCGATGGGGGAGTCAACCTGAGCAATGTGGCTTCGGTGATTCACGCCGGCGCGAATGTCCTGGTTGCCGGTTCCGCCATTTTTGGCAGCAAGAATATTCCCGAAACCATTCGGCAGATGCGAACCGCGACTCAGACCGTGATTGTCTAATCGGGCCCATGAATTCCCCCAATAACACCGACAGCCTTCATCCTCTCGAAATTCAGGTCCTACGTGCACTGGGGAAAGACCCACAGCCACTCACAGACCTTCAACTTGCCACCCACACGGAGCTAGCCCCCTCACAAGTCAGCATGGCGGTCGGGTGGCTGCTCACGAAACTATTAGTGAGCCTGTCGTCCGAATCCACGACGACCTATGTGTCCCTCACCACGGTCGGTACCCAATACCACCAGCCGGACTCTTCTCCACTTGAGTGGATCCTTCAGACGGTGAAGAATGCCGCTCATGAAGGCTCATCACCCACGGTGAAGGACCTTCAGGCCACGGGGCAATTCCAACCCTCCGAGCTAAGCCGGGCGATCGGGATTCTCAAGAAAGAAGGCGTCCTTCAGATGGGTGCAGGTGGAATGCTGGAAATAACCAGCAAGGACAGTGACACGGTGAGAGATTTGCGAAGCCTTCTCAATCAGGTTTATGAAGGCGCACGCCCCCTGGATTCGTTTGCTTCCGATCACCAGGCATTGCTTCGCCAATACGCCGTCAAACGCGGCAACACGCAAGAACCCTTTCGCATCGATGATCATACCGAACGGACCTATGTCCTCACAGCTGAGGGGTGGAATCTTCTGCCTCATTTACGGGAAGGCGCCGCTCAGGAAATTTCACAATTAACCCCAGAACTCTTAAAAGACGGATCCTGGCGGAACGTGTCCTTTCGCAAATACTCCATCAATCTCCGACCTCCCCGCCTGGCGGTCGGCCGACGCCATTCCTATCGGGACTTTCTGGATACCGTGAAGTACAAACTCACGAGCATGGGATTTCAGGAAATGCGTGGCGAACTCATTGAGACGGAATTTTGGGATATGGACGCACTCTTTATGCCTCAATTCCATCCTGCTCGTGCCATCCATGATGTGTATTTTGTTAAGAATCCCAAGATGGCCAAGAAAATTCCTGAGCCATTTCTCAGCCAGGTTGGCCAAGTCCACCGGGATGGCGGAACGAGTGGATCGAAAGGATGGAAGTACGAATATGACAGCGAGCGGGCGAAGCGCTTGGTGCTCCGCAGCCAAGGCACCGCCGTCTCCGCTCGAACGTTGGCACAAAATCCCCCGATTCCAGGCAAATTTTTTTCTATTGCCCGGTGTTTTCGTTATGACAATGTCGATGCCACGCACGCCACAGATTTTTTTCAGGTGGAAGGGATTGTGCTCGGCTCCGACATCAACTTTCGGACACTCTTGGGCCTCCTGCAATTGTTCGCCACGGAAATGGCACAAGCCAAAGAGATTCGATTTTTTCCAGCGTATTTTCCATTTACCGAACCCTCGGTAGAATTGCATGTCCGTCATCCAAAACTTGGATGGATGGAACTGGGGGGCGCGGGGCTTTTCCGCTCTGAAGTCACCGTACCTTTGGGGGTGACAGTTCCGGTTATCGCCTGGGGACTCGGGTTGGATCGAATGGCCATGGTAGCCCTTGGCATACAAGATATTCGCGATTTATTCACCTCCGATCTAGAAGCGGTCCGCAATATGCGCCGTCAATTTTAAATACCCACGATGCCAACCATTTCCATTTTCCAAAAAGATTTCTGTCGACTTGTCGGTCGTACGGCCTCCATGTCCGACATTGAACAATGGATGCCCTATGTGAAAGGGGAGGTGAAAGACGTCTCACAGGACACTGGTGAAGTGCGCGTGGAGCTTCAAGATACCAATCGGCCTGATTTATGGTGCGTGGAAGGGATTGCCCGACAAATTCGATCCGTTCTGAATAAAGGGATGCCCCCTTACGCCTTCTTTTCGGATAAGAAGGGCGCGAAAAGACGGATTCAAGTGGCCCAGGGCATGGAAACCGTTCGACCTTATGTGGCGGCTTGCGTCTCGTTAGGATATGCCATGACAGCTGAGGGTCTCGACCAATGTATTCAAACCCAAGAAAAATTAGCCGACGCCTATGGACGAAAACGTGAAACGGTTTCCATCGGCCTTTATCGGTACTCTTCCATTTCGTTTCCTGTCACATACGGCCTCGTGAAACCCGATGAAATTCGATTTACGCCATTGGGATTTGAGGAAAAAATGACTCCTCATGAAATTCTCACCGTCCATCCCAAAGGTCTTGAATATGGATCGATCCTCGCTGGATGCGACCGGTTGCCGCTCCTGTGGGATTCGGATGGACAGGTGCTGTCCTTTCCCCCCATTATCAACAGCCGGGAACTTGGTGAAGTGCAGCTGGGAGACACCGATTTATTCGTGGAAGTCACAGGAACCGATCTGAGTATGGTTGTGTTGGCCTTGAACATTTTTGCCTGCAATTTAGCCGATCGTGGGGCTACCATCGAATCGGTGGATATTACGTATCCCTACGAAACGGAGTTCGGCACAACCATTAAAACCCCCCTGAGCATGAATCAATCGAAACGTATTTCCCTAGAGGCAATCGAACAGGCTTTGGGAATGCCGCTTGGCTCCGAGGCTATTCAGGAGGCCCTAGCCTCTTATGGATACCTGGTGAAAACAACCAGACAAACAGTGTCCGTCACTTTACCTGCCTTTCGAAACGATTTCATGCATGTGATGGATGTGGCGGAAGATGTCGCCATCACGCGAGGCTATGATTCCTTTTCCCCGATTATGCCCCAGACCTTCACCGTTGGAAGTCTCTCCGTGGAAGAACAGACCAGCGATCGTATTCGTGATCTTCTGGTCGGATTTGGCTTTCAGGAAATTTTTTCCAATATCATGGCTTCTCATCAGGAATTGGTGGACAGAATGCGTATTGCTGAAACGGAGTATGCGCAACTGGTGGAAGTGGATAACGTGATGTCCCAAACCTATGCCTGCCTAAGACCTTCCATTTTGCCGTGCCTGCTTCGGGTGGAAGCCCAATCGCCTCGCGCCTTTTATCCCCATCTGCTATTTGAGGTTGGAGAAACGGCTCAACTGGATTTGGAAGCCAATGTGGGTTCTCGCACGACACTGTCCATAGCTGCCATTAGCGCCAATTCCGGAGCAAACTTTTCAGAGATCCATAGCTATCTGGATTTATTGATGTATTACATGGTGTGGCCCTACGAACTGGAGCCAGTCACTCATCCCTCATTTTTAGAGGGACGAGTCGGCCGAATCCGTTGTAATGGGCATGCGGTGGGATATCTTGGAGAGTTTCACCCGGAAGTACTCGAAGCCTGGCAAATCGATATGCCCACTTCCGGGTTTGAATTCGAGATACGAAAACCTGAAGCTTAAGCGGCTACGGGTTGTCCGTCTCCCTTGGTGCTGGACACAAGGTGAGAAAAGCCTTGAGGATCGTGAATCGCCATTTCTGAAAGCATTTTTCGATTTAACAACACATTGGCTTTCTTCAGCGCATTCATGAACTGACTATAGGTGACTCCTTGCGCTCGAACTGCCGCGCTGATGCGAGTGACCCAGAGCTGCCTAAAATTACGTTTTCTCTGTTTTCGTCCGGTATAAGCATAAGCTTGTCCCTTATCGACCGATTCCGTGGCAGTCCGGAAAAGCTTACTTTTTCCTCCATATTGGCCACTCGCCAGCTTGAGCCGCTTTTTCCGGCGCTGTCGAGTTTGTGGCCCCCCTTTTACCCTTGGCATGACACGTCTCCTTTATTTTTGAAATGTTACTTATAGGGGAGTAACCGAGACAGGGAAGTGCGGTCTTCTTTTCTGACCTCTGCTGCGCCGCTTAGTCTGGATTTTACTCCAGGTGACTTGGAAGTGAGGATATGACGCATCCCTGCCTTCCGCCGCATCCACTTACCCGAGCCGCTTCGTTTAAATCGTTTACTGGCTCCTGAGTGATTTTTTAATTTCATTTTTGCCATACTTTATTTCCTTATTTCCCTATTCAACGACCGACAAATTGCCAGACTCCCACGATTAGCCCATTATTTCGGAGCGACCACCATGTAAAGATTCCGTCCCTCCATCCTGGGAGGACTTTCAATATTTCCTGCGCCTTTTAACTCCTCAACAACCTTCTGAATCGCTTTGAACCCAAGCTCTTGATTGGCCATTTCTCGCCCCCGAAACATAACCGTAACTTTGGTCTTATTCCCTTCTTCCAGGAAGTCCCGTATTTGGCGGACTTTCGTCTCCATATCGTGCTTGTCTGTCCGAGGCCGAAATTTAACTTCCTTAACCTGGGTGGATTTCTGGTTAAGTCGCATGCGATGTTCTTTTTTGCTCTGTTCATACTTAAATTTCCCATAATCCATAATACGGCAGACCGGAGGGTCCGCGGTAGGAGCCACTTCCACCAAGTCATATCCAATTTCCCTCGCCTGCCGAATCGCCTCTGATGTCTTCAGGATTCCAAGCTGTTCACCTTCAGCACCAATAACCCGGACTTCAGGATTTTTGATGAAATGATTAATACGTTGTTTGGGTGTCACCGGTCGAGTCATTCGAAAAGTAAAGAACCCTTCTTAACAGACTCGGGCATGTCTTCCCGAATAAGCGTCACCAAATCAATAATAGGCATCGTCCCCAAATTTTTCCCGTTCCTTTGTCGTACCGCAACCATCTTTGCTTCAGCTTCACGATCCCCCACGACAATCATGAAAGGAATCTTTGCCTTTTCTGCCTCACGGATTTTAAGGCCAATCTTTTCATTTCGCAAGTCTAAGCCGACGCGACAGCCCTCCCGACGAAGATTTTTTTCAACCTCTTGGGCATACCCTTGATGTTTTTCCGAAATTGGGAGGACTATAACCTGAACGGGGGCCAACCAGGCCGGAAAGGCACCCCCAAAATGCTCCAAAAGAATCCCAAAAAATCGTTCAATCGATCCTAGTAAGGCCCGGTGAATCATGATGGGTTGATGAGTTTTACCATCATCACCCACATAAGTCAGGCCAAACCTTTCGGGATTATTGAAATCGATCTGAACTGTCGAGCATTGCCAGGATCGGCCTAAGGCGTCCTGAATTTTGACATCTATTTTAGGCCCATAAAAGACCCCTTCCCCCGGATCTTCCTGGTAGGTATAGCGGCCGTTTTTCAACGCAGTTTCCAGCGCTAACGTCGCTTGATCCCATTGGTCGATCGTACCGACAGCTTTTTCGGGACGAGTGGATAGAAACATCTTGAATTCCGTAAATCCAAAAGTTCCTAGCATACTCGTAATAAATTTCAGGACCTTTTGCACTTCTTCACCCAGCTGGTCAGGGCGGCAGAATAAATGAGCATCATCTTGCGTAAAGCCCCGAACCCTCATCAGGCCATGCAGAACTCCGGATCGTTCGTAGCGGTAGACCGTTCCCAATTCCCCGTAACGGATAGGCAGATCGCGATAACTGCGCAAATGTGATTTATACACCATGATATGAAACGGGCAATTCATAGGCTTTAACTGATATTCACTGGACTCGACAGACATGGGGGCGAACATATTTTCTTTGTAGAAATCCACATGCCCGCTGGTTTTCCATAAATCCAACCGAGCAACATGCGGCGAATAGACCAACTCATACTGGTTGGCCAAATGTTGTTCCCGCCAAAAATTTTCAATCAGCAGACGGATCTGTGCACCTTTGGGATGCCATAAAATCAGACCGGGCCCGGTTTCGTCCTGAATGCTAAATAAATCGAGGTCTTTCCCAAGCTTTCTATGGTCCCGACGCTTGATCTCCTCTAAATTGTCCAAATGAGCCTGTAAGGCTTCTTTTGAAGGGAAGGACGTGCCATAGAGCCTTTGCAACATGGGGTTTCGTTCATCCCCTCGCCAATAGGCTCCTGCACTATTCAGCAGTTTGAATGCTTTAACATAGCCAGTGGCCGGCAGATGGGGGCCACGACAGAGGTCGACGAAGTCCCCTTGAGTATAAGCGGACACCGGCTCTCCATCAGGAAATCCCTGAATGAGCTCTACTTTATAGGGTTCACCACGGCTTTTAAAAAATTCTATCGCCTCTTCCTTGGAGAACTCACGTCTTGAAACCGAAAGGTTCCGTTTGATGATTTCCAAAGCTCGGGCTTCTATTTTTTCTAGATCTTCCGGCGTGAACGGGCGTTCAAAGGCAAAGTCATAAAAGAAGCCCTCTTCGATGGCCGGACCAATGGTCAATTGTGCCGTAGGAAAACACTCCTTCACCGCTTGGGCCATGATATGCGTGCTACTGTGCCGATAAATTTCCTTGCCTTCTGGTGAATCGAACATCAACGGCTGCAAGGTTGAATCGATCTCAAGGGAAGCCAGGAGGTCTATTTCCACACCATTGGCCTTAACGGCAAACACCTCGGGAGGAACTGCTCCCTTCAGTTGTTCTATTGCAGCCTTCGCCGAGATCCCTTTGGGAAGGGCCTGAATACTTTCGCCTTTCAGCGATACCTGAATAGATTCCATTACAGTACAAACACCAAATAAAACAAAATTCTACATTCCGTGATGAACGCAAGAAAATGCACCACTCCCATGAAAGAAGCTGGATACCTTCAGGCTTTTTTGGAGAAAGATCAATGGTAGGCGCGGGCGGTATTGAACCGCCGACCTCTACCGTGTCAAGGTAGCGCTCTCCCCCTGAGCTACGCGCCTATATCTACCGGCCATATGCTAGACTGCATTGGTGGTCTTGTCAAGAAATGGTTATTTTTCAAGGGGAAATGGAAAGGCTATCCAGCAGAGTCCGATTCCGTTTTCTTGCGTTTTCCGGCAAAAGATTGCTTTAACTGACTGACGGAAATCTGAAATTCTGTAATTTTTTTCCTGAGGGTATTGCGATTGAGGCCCAGAAGCCTGGCTGCTTTAATCTGATTCCCATGCGTTTCCCGTAAGGCCAGTTCAATCAAGGGCCGTTCAACAGCTCTCATTAAAGTGGGATAGAGGTTTTTCCCTGAACCGACATTCATTGCTCGAACAAAATCCCCCAACTTTTTTTCTACATAACTGGCCAAGCTCACATCTTTCGGATCAATAGCCCCCTCTTCCGATGGTTGATCTCCCATGACCTGCCTGATCTGGTTCATGGTACTCCAAGCGGGCAAAGGTCCCGCATAAATGAATGTTTTCGACAAATTCAATTGGCCATTCAGTGCCGACAAGGCAGGAAAAAATTTCTTCCCGGACTCATCCAGAATCACCCCGGTAAATTGTTGAGAGCGCATCGCCGCTTCTAAGGAAGAACAGTCATCCAACACCGTAATGGTGTTCTGAAGATCTGGACCTTGAACCCGCAACTTGAGATCGGGATCTTGGGTCAGCAGAGCAAACCGTATGTGGGAAGGAATCAAAGACACGTTATTTTGGTCAGGTGAAATGCAAACGAGGATTATGTCGGAACATTATTTAAAAATC
>JBDSHB010000379.1:0-5590 GCA_039918695.1 Nitrospirales bacterium
TAAAAACAAACCCCGTTTTCACTGGATGATCGGAATCGTATTCTGTCTCGTCCTGGAGGGAACCGGATTGGCTGCGGATATGCCGAATGAACCGGATGAAGACCATCTTATTCATGAAGACGTGAATATCATCACGGGATTGTATATTCGGGAGTATTCCTTGAAGGGAGATGAGATCGTCGATTATAAAACGGCCCGCCAAATAATTTTTTATGAAAATAACAAATTTTGGAACACGGTGGTTGAAACTGAGGAATCGCCATTATTCTATTGGATCGACGAGAATCGAGATGGCATGTTCGATCAGTATGTCGATCAGAGAGTGGAAGGGAAACGAGAATATATTATCTTGTATTTGCCGGTTTCGGAGAACTAGCCTATGAAACAGTTTGGTCAGACTGCTCTCATCCTCAGGGTTCTGGTATGGGCGATCCCGGTTGTGTGGTTCTGCTCTTTTCCAAGTTCAGCGGAGGCCGAACCGTTCTTTTGGCACCAGCAAACCGTGACCTTTCTGGGAACAAGTTTTGATCAGAATAGGCAACCCATAGGAATTGTGGGCAAACTTGGAATAGCGTTCCGCAAACAGGAAAGACAAGAAGTGTTGAATGTGTCCTTTTCGAGCGGGCCGGGAAAATTTTCGCCTTTTACTCAGGTGGCCATTCAATCCGGAATCGTGGCTGCGGCTCGTGTTGCGGGTCTGGATTCAAAGACCTGGAATATATTTCTTAAATTTCCCGATCCAGGTGTGACGATATACGGCGATAGTCTGACAGCAATGGTGAGTCTGGTGGTTCTTGCCATGGCTAACGATAACGCAATTCTCCTGAGCCGGGTAATGACCGGTAACGTGACCCGTGATGGTCATATTGGGGCGGTCCGAGGGATACCACTGAAAATCCAGGCTGCCTATGCGGAACATATCCGAAGAGTGATTATTCCTGAAGAGCGTTTTCCTGAAGACAATGACTGGCAGACGCCTTTTCTTATGCAGATTTCCCCTGTCAATACGGTGTTTCAGGCCTATCAGATCTTGACGGGAGCGAACCTACCATTAGCCGAAAAAGCAGTTGGACTGATGGCGGAGAATGCAAACGAGAAATGAGAGAGAAGGCTAGGCGGGTTTTTTCTGATGCCAAATTTTCCGGATGATCGTGACTAAACTTTCAGCCGGTCCCCCCTTCGTGACAAACGCCTCAGCTCCTGCCTCTTGGAACCATTGGGCCACTTCAGGAGTGTCGTAAACGGATAATCCGATTATCACCATTTGAGGAATATCCTGTTTAATCCTTCTGCTGGCTTCCAAGCCGTCCATATTGGGCATATTGAGATCCATCACGATGACGTCAGGGTGAAGTAATCTACAGAGGGTCACGGCTTGCGTTCCGTCTTCGGCTTCTCCCACAACTTCAAAGTCCTTTTGAGAATTCAGGATATGGCAAAATCCCTCCCGGACCATCTTGTGATCATCTGCGAGAAGAATGCGAATTTTTTCTGAAGGGGAACGGAAGGAATGAGTCTTCATGCCGGCTTGCACCGGAGTCGGATTAGTCACGTGTGGCCGGATTTCTTTAAGTCCTTTTTCTACTGGAATACGCAGGAGGACATGGGTCCCTTTCTGCAGGGCCGAATTGAGAATCATTTCTCCGCCAAGGGCTTCCAATCGTTCCCGGATACTAAAGAGTCCAAAATTGGTAGGAGACTGTTCATTTCTGTCTTCATGACTGTCTATAAAACCGCGGCCAAGATCTTCCACCTCGATGATCAGATGGTTGTTCTCTTCCATGGCCAGGTTCACCGTCACCTCGTGTACTCCCGAATGCTTGAGTACGTTATATAATAATTCACGAACCGATTGGAAAATGAGGACAGCCTGATCTTCCGGAAGGCTCAACGGCAAATTTGCACCGTTGACGTTGACGGTCAATCCCTGCTTTTCCATTTCAGATCCCAACCAGACGAGTGCGGCGTTGAGTCCGAATTCATAAAGACAGGTCGGGCTGAGTTGACTGACGAGTGTCCGAGTATAGGTCAAGGATTGGTCCAAGAGAGCATCCGCCTCCTGGATCACCTTTGCCAGGCTTTCTATATCGGTCATCGATTGCCCTTGACCTAATTTGAGCCGGCAGACGACAAGGAGCTGTGCCAGATAATCATGAAGATCCGAAGCCAACCGGCGTCGTTCGCGTTGTTCGGTGACTGTGAGGTCGGACGCCATGGCACGTAAGCGCTCCTGATTGCGGGTGAGTTCTTGGGTTCGTTGAATCACCCGCTCTTCCAGGGTTCGATTCAGTTCCGCGAGTTTATCCCCGGCATCTTTTTGAGCACTTTTGTCCCGAACCACTTTGGCAAATCCGATGAGGTTGTCCTTGGGGTGGCGTATGGCTGTCACCGCACCGCTGGCCCAAAATCGTGACCCATCAGCCCGAACCAGCCAATTGTCATCGTCCCCCTTTTCTACGGCCTCGGCCCTCTGTAATTCGTTTGCCGGACGACCATTGCGTTGGTCTTCAGCGGTAAATAACATAGAAAAATGTTTATCTAATGCCGCGACTTCTGTATAGCCAAAGAGCCGCTCCGCTCCGGAATTCCAATGAGTAATGTTCCCAAGCAAGTCAAGCATGATAAAGGCCAGGCCAGTGGCTCCATCAACAAATAACCGGTATTTTCGTTCGCTATCCCGGCGAATCCGGTCGTTCTTTTCCCGTTCAATGGCATAGTGGAGAATTCGGGAAAGTAGCACGGCATTCATCGAAGATTTCGGGATATAGTCCTGTGCTCCTAGTTTGATGGCCTCAAGCGCCACGGGTTCGTCTTCGTTACTGGTCAATACCACAAGGGGAATGTCCGAGTTTGCCGACCTGATGCGTTTCAATGTTTCAAGGCCATTGGTTTCCGGCAGATTTAAATCAAGCAGAATGACGTCAAATGGTGTCGTCTGGAGGGTCTCCAGGGCTTCTTGGAGGGTAAGTGCACGCGTAATATCAAAGGGGGACATGCCGGAAGCATCCTTCAGCCGCTCCCGCACTAATTCTGCGTCAGCAGGATTGTCCTCCACTAACAGGATGGAATGGGTAGGAGAATGAAGATCGCTCATGACTCTGATATTTTTGGAGGAAGTTTCACCACGGAGAGCCAGAAACTTTCGAGGGATTGGATCATGGTGATAAATCGCAGGACATCAATGGGTTTGACCAGATAGGCATTGGCATGAAGATCGTAACTACGCAGCACATCTTCCTCGTCATCGGAGGTTGTTAACACCACCACGGGAATTGTGCGAGTGTGCGGATCGGATTTGATTTCCTTCAGAATTTCTCTCCCGTCCATTTTCGGAAGATTTAAGTCTAACAGAATAAGGTCTGGTCGGGCAGCATGTTGAAAGGGTGCTGTCTGTCGAATGAATGCCATGGCACTGGCCCCGTCTTGAACCACATGAATCGTATTATGGAGGCGCGCTGCCCGAAAGGCTTCCTGGGTGAGACGGATATCAGCCGGATTATCTTCAATTAACAAAATTTCAATAGGATTGTTCATGTAAAATCCCCGGTTTATTTAGGTAAGAAAGCTTAGATATCATCAGCCAAACATTGAACGAACAAATTGTGACCGCAGGAGGTTCCGTGAAGAATCTGTGCCCAGCTCGATCGTGCTACGGCTTAGTCAGATACTTCGCGTGCCTGCCCTGAGCGCGGTCGAATGGGGCTCAGTATGATAACAAACAATGAATGGGGCCGGAATGGGAGTAGCTCAATTTTTTATCCTCTCCACACTTTTCGTTCCGATCCTCCCCATCTGGTCATCCTGAGAGAAGCGAAGGACCTGTGCCCAGATCGACCGGGCTATGGCTTAGCCAGATGCTTCGCGTTGCTCAGCATGACAATTGTGGAACGTGTCCTGAGCGAATCCGAATGGGTCAGGATGACATGGCTTCTCAGCTCTTGTTCTATTCGTAAAAAACACAGAATTCATCAGACACTGTCTGATAAATGAAGTTCAGATTTTTACAATTTAGGAAATATAAACAAAAATTTTGCGCCCTTTCCCTGCTCGGATTCGACCCAGATGCGGCCTCCACGGCGCTCCACGATTTTCTTACATATGGCCAGACCGATTCCGGTGCCCTGGTACTCTTCTCTGGTGTGCAGTTTTTTGAACGGAAGAAAGATCCGCTCGAAATATTCCGATTCCATGCCAATCCCATTATCCTGGACTGAAAAGAGCCATTCGTCGGCTCCTTCCTGAGCAGATAGATGAATGTGTGGAGGTTTCGGGCCGTGAAATTTAATGGCATTGGTAATGAGATTTTGGAGCAGATGTTGGAAATGCGACCGATCCGTCTGGATGATCGGCAGCGGGTCATGAGTGATCGAAGCCTGTTTGTCTTCAATGACCATGCGGAGATGTTCAAGAATTTCCTGAAGCACTTCCTCGCCATTGACTGAGACAGGGTTCACCTCCTGCGCTTGGATTCTCGAATATTTCAGCAGGTCCTGAATGAGGGTTTGCATTCGATTCGCTCCGTCGGTCACGAATCCAATAAATTCCCTACCCTGGTCGTCTAATTGATCTTTATAGCGTTCCGCCAACAACTGCGTAAAGCCATGAATCGTGCGGAGGGGTTCTTGGAGATCATGAGAGGCAATATAGGCAAATTGTTCGAGGTCCTCGTTTGATTGCTTCAGCGAGGCCGCATGACCGGCCAATGCCAGGTTTTGTATGGCCAGGAGATTTTCCAATCCTTTCTGTTGGGAAATATCCCGTGCAATTTTGGAGGCGCCAATAACCTTTCCCCATCGGTCGCTTATCGGAGAAATGGTCAGCGACACAGGTATATCCTGTCCGTCCTTCCGGCGTCGAATTGTTTCAAAATTCTTTATCTGCTTGCCACTGTGGAGTTTTTCCAGAATATCTTTTTCTTCGGGAATCCGGTCCGGTGGAAAAAGAAATGTCATGTATTGCCCGATACTCTCCTGTGGCGAATATCCGAACATCTGTTCGGCTCCGTTGTTCCAACTCGTGACTTGCCCTTTGAGTGTTTGTCCAATAATGGCGTCATGCGTGGATTCCACGATAGACCCTAAACGAAGTCTGACCTCCATCCCCTGACGATATTGATAGGTGAGGAGGGCGGTTGCCCAAATCATAAAAAGCGATAACAGAAGATTGATCACAGCATTGGCGGCAATGGTGCTGCCTGAATGCACGACATTTACACCGGGCGAATAGATCATTCCAATGATGGCAAGGGCGGTACAGGCTCCTGCGACGATGAATGGGGATTTTGCATGTGGTAACCATGGGGTCAGCATAATGGCACTCACATATAATATGCCAGTCGCTACTCCTGTTTTGGTGTATAAGTCTAACGCAAAAATTGCACCTATGAGAGCGCAAATGGCTATCAACAGGCTTATATCCCTTTTTTTGGGGCGGGTGCCGGATTTAAGTTGGTCCTGAGTCGGCATCATGA
The DNA here is from genome assembly GCA_039918695.1 of Nitrospirales bacterium. Lineage (GTDB taxonomy): Bacteria > Nitrospirota > Nitrospiria > Nitrospirales > UBA8639 > Nitrospira_E. The sequence goes on from JBDSHB010000379.1 coordinate 5,471, forward strand.
CTTCATCCATTTCCTACTGAACTGAAGAGGAGAATCTGCGTTCCTGGCTATGGCTTAATCTTCAATCTGGAACCTATGTCATCCAGTATGGCATCAGGATCCTTGAAGTCGTCTTGGACA
>JBDSHB010000380.1:0-3333 GCA_039918695.1 Nitrospirales bacterium
TCAGGACAGAATAATCTGAATGTGAACTCTTGTCTCAAGATGACAGGATGCAAGGAACAAACAGGATTACTCAAATTTCCATGAGGGTACTATGGCCAATGAAACACAAGAGCAAAATCATTCTATCACGCAGACAGTCAGCCAACGATATGCCAAAGCAGTGACCAACGGTGAACAGCTGTGTTGCCCGACCGGGTATAACCATGAGGATTTGGGACAATTTATCCCTGAACCGGTCCTGAAGGTGTCCTATGGCTGCGGAACTCCGGTTGGCCTTTCCACTGTTCAACCGGGGGAAGTGGTCTTGGACATTGGTTCGGGCGGCGGGATCGACTGCTTTGAAGCGTCCCGGAAAGTCGGGCCCCAAGGCCGTGTCATTGGAATTGATATGACCGATGAAATGTTGGCGTTGGCCCGTCTGCACGCCCCAACGGTTGCCAAAAATCTGGGGTATCCGGAGCCGAATGTGGATTTCCGAAAGGGCTTTGCCGACGCCATGCCGGTGGAAGACGATCAGGTTGATCTCATTGTCTCGAATTGCGTCATCAATCTTGCTCCGGATAAAGGGAAGGTCTTTCAGGAAATGTATCGCGTGCTCCGACCTGGTGGACGGTTCACTATTTCCGATATTGTCGCCGACCAACCCATTCCGAATTACTTAATCTATGACAAGGCCAAATGGGGCGATTGTTTGTCAGGTGCCCTCACCATCAAAGACTACTGGGGCGGGCTTCGGGACGCCGGGTTCAAAGGGGTTCATCAGGTTAATCAAATTCCATGGAGAGTGATTGACGGCATCCAGTTCCTCTCGGTGACGCTCACCGGGTATAAGCTGGCCCCAGCATCGAGAACGCCTTCTTCGACCTTTGCGACCCTCACCGGGCCATTTTCTCACGTGGTCGATGAGCTGGGTACGACCTTTGCTAGAGGCAATCCTCAGCAAATCGATGAACGGACCGCCGCATTATTGGCGTTAGCTCCCTATCAAGACCGGTTCATGATGGCCGAACGACCTGAGGCCCTCACGGCTCAAGATCCCCGCATGCTGGTCGTCTATCCCGAAGAAGCGCCTTGTGTCTGGGAAGGACAGTTTGCCGTATTGACCGGCCCGTTTTTAGCGGTCTGTGACGATGACCATCATACGTATCAATGTGGTGAGCCGATAGAAATTTGTTCGAAAACATACAAGGTCCTCCAGACCCCTTCTTATCAACCCTATTTTGCGACCATGAATCGATCCAGGGATGGCGTGGACTCCGAACCCGTCATTTGTGGAACCTCAACGGGGTGTTGTTAAGAATGACCGGAAAATCCCCCTGTCTTTGTGTGAGGAATTAAGGCCAACACGACGATGAAAACTTCAGCGCTTCCCATGGTTACCCCGTACCAATCTTCTGGAATGGTCCCCTCGTTTGAGCAAGCGTTGGCCCTCCATCATCCTCTTCCCCTCAAGGCTCAAGCAATTTCCACGCTTCAGGTCAATGTCGGGAAGGTCTGTAACCAAACTTGCCACCATTGCCATGTTGATGCCGGCCCTCAACGGACGGAAAGCATGAGTAAGGCCACTATCGATGAGATCCTGGACGTGCTCGATCGCACCCCTCAGATCAGGACGGTGGATATCACCGGTGGGGCGCCTGAGATGAACCCGCATTTTGAGTATTTGGTTGAGCAATGCCGAGCACGAGACCGGAGAGTGATCGACCGCTGTAATTTGACGGTGTTTTATGTCAAGGGGAAAGCGCATCTTCCCGGATTTCTGGCAGACCATCGCGTGGACATCGTTGCCTCCCTCCCTTGTTATGAGGCAAACAATGTTGATCAGCAACGCGGAAAAGGCGTGTTTGATCGGAGCATAACCGCACTGCAGAGTCTCAATGGCTTAGGGTATGGAAAAGACGGTACCGGTCTCATGCTGGATCTGGTCTACAACCCCCTGGGCCCTGTCCTTCCGCCGCCTCAAGTCGAACTCGAACAAGACTTTAAAGAAGAATTGGGGGAGCGATATGGGATTCAGTTTAACCGGCTCTATACCATTACCAATATGCCGATCAGTCGGTTCTGGGATGAATTACACGAGGCAGGACAACTGGAACATTACTACACGCTTTTGTTGAATAATTTTAATCCATTGGCTATCGATGGGCTCATGTGTCGGTCTCTGCTGAGTGTCGGGTGGGATGGGAGGCTCTATGACTGTGATTTTAACCAGATGTTGGATCTTCCGGCCCAGCCGGATTCTCAGGCCTGGATCGGCCGGTTTAATCTGGCGGAATGGGAACACCGTTCAATCGTGGTCGGGCCTCATTGCCTTGGGTGCACCGCAGGATCCGGATCATCCTGTGGGGGAGCCTTGACCTAGACCCCGACCTTGGTTCCCCACGATCAGTTTTCGAATACCTTCTTTACGTGACATCCTCAGGCTTAAAATGTCTGGCGCAATCCTGGCTACAGAAATAATAATTTTTCCCCTTTAGCTCCTGCACAATGGCCGTACCGGCCGCCACGTATACTTTACAAACCGGATCTTGAATCATCACGTCTTTGCCAGGGGTGGCGGGGTCAAGTTTGGGCTGACTCCATTCACGTGCCGCCCGGCGAATCATAAAAAACAGGACAGCTAATAAAATCAGAATTATAATAATTTTATACATAGTGTGATGTGCCTTTTGAGATGAATAGCATTTTGTACCATGTTTTAAGGTTTGATTCCACATATGCCGTTCGCGGCTTTTTGAACCAAGTTTGTTGATTCGCATGCCTTTCTTCCATTGCTGTGCCCTTTCTCAACTTGTTAGGATTTTCTTGATGTTGCCGTCGCCCTCATTTTTGTGCCCATAAGTTTCACTGTCCATGCTGATTCGAGCCATACTCATCGTTCTCGCAGTGGGTGGATGCACCATGAACCCTCCCTTTACGGGAACGATCGTTGATCTGACCTATCCCTTTGATGAGGATACGGTGTACTGGCCCTCGAATGAGCCTTTTCATTGGAAGAAAACAAGTTGGGGGCCTACCGAACAAGGGTATTGGTATGCATCTGCGGTGTACTCTGCTTCTGAACATGGGGGGACGCATATGGATGCGCCTATCCATTTTTCGGAATCAGGCTGGAGTCTGGATGAAATTCCCGTCGACCAGTTAACCGGTGAAGCGGTCCTGCTGGATATTCGAGCACAAGTGGATTCAAACCCGGATTATACTCTACAGGTTGACGATGTCGCCCAATGGGAAATCTCCTACGGACCGATCCCTCCAAAAGCCATTGTGTTACTGTTTACCGGGTTTGGACAATATTGGCCGGAAAAAGTCCGATATCTTGGCAGCTCCACC
>JBDSHB010000381.1:0-3721 GCA_039918695.1 Nitrospirales bacterium
AATGACGACCTTCTGACCCTCCCGGCTATAAACATATTTCAAAAATTCTCGAACAATGGGAGACAAAGGTTGATTGGGAGCTTTGTTCACATACACAAACAAATACCGTGATAAGGGATACTCCCCACTGGTGGCATTGGCATAAGTTGGCTCCACAAAGGGTTGACCTGCCTTCATGGAAAGAGGAAGCGCATGGACACTTGAAGTTCGATATCCGATACCGCTATACCCGATCCCTGCCTGATCTTCGGTCACCCCTTGCACGACAGAGGCCGAACCGGGCTGTTCCTTCACTTCATCTTTATAATCACCATTCTCCAGCACCACTTCTTTGAAAAATCCATAGGTCCCCGAGGCCGAATTTCGGCCATAGATACTGATCGGCATATCGGCCAACATTCCAGTTAAGCCCAATTGGCCCCAACTGGTAAGGTTTTCCTTATACCCGTGCTGCCGGGTCTTGGAAAACACCGCGTCAACTTGCTCAAGCGTCATCCCTTCAATGGCATTATCCTTATTGACGTAGACCGCCAACGCATCCACCGCAACGGGAAAGGCGGTAGGTTTATAACCGAACTTGGATTCAAAGGCATCGATTTCTTTTCCCTTCATCTTGCGAGACATCGGCCCCAATTGAGCGGTCCCTTCAATAAGAGCAGGCGGAGCAGTACTGGAGCCTTTTCCTTCAATCTGGATTTTGACATTCGGATATTGTTTCCGGAATCCTTCGGCCCACAGCGTCATGAGGTTATTCAGGGTATCCGAGCCGATACTATTGATATTCCCTGATACTCCACTCACCTTGGCATAATTAACCCAATTAGGATCTTCCATATCATCCTTGGCCCAAACATTAGAGGCCCCAAGCATCGTGGTCGCGCTCCAACCCAGGATCAGCCCCATGCTCATGCCCAACACCCACATTTGCTTTCGATTCTGACTGTGTTTCATCAAACTGGCCTCCTCATGTGAATAAATAGTGTAGGTCCAACAGGTTTCTTCTATGTAACGGCAATGTTACGAACATGTTAAATAGCCCTCTGCCGATCTCCCGGTATTGACGAAAAAGATCCCGTCAGGACATCCTCCCCGTTTCCTTTTGACAAGGAATGGATGGCCCGAACTTCAAATTGAAAATCCTTTTGGCACAAAATCACTGACCCTTCATGCAGGCATACACCAAGTATGGAAAACAGATATCCCCACCGCATCCAGGGCAAATAATTCGAGAGTTCCTCAATCGTAACGGACTGGTTGGCAGAAATGACGCCTAAGACCGCGTCACGATCTCCTCTTTCAACAAGATTCCGTGTCGTCCTTTCCTTGTGACTCGTTGCCATGCTCCCCTCCTGTGGTCGTTATCCAATGTTGAGGCAGGTCCATGCGAGCTATCCTAGCTATTCAACTATTCAACGCCATCCTAGCGATCGACTGTTGCAGCCCTATGAGGTTCGGGTTACAACTGTGTAACGTTTTCAGGGGATGTAAAAAGGAGAAATCAAAGGAAGCAGGCTACGGGGGAGAGAACGTGAGATCTCACAAAGATTTGGTTGTGGGAGTTGGCCTGGATATAGGCAGGATCACCTCTATAGTGGTGCCTTTGCCCAATTCACTCTGTATGCGGAGTTTACCACCGAGCAGTTGGAGTAAATGTTTAACGATAGAAAGTCCAAGTCCCGTCCCGCCTTCTTCACGAGAACGCGCTCGATCCACCCGATAAAATCGTTCGGTAATGCGTGGAAGGTCAATCGACGGAATACCCTGGCCCGTGTCGTTGACCTGCAAGGAGATTTCCTGGTCCCGAAGAGGCATGGCTTGAAATGATATAAGTCCTCCGGCAGGCGTATATTTAATGGCATTATCCACGAGATTCACCAGAATCTGAATCAACCGATCCCGATCTGCCCAGGTACTGAATTCAACCCCAATCTTATTGGAGATCTGCAGACTTTTTTTCGACAGTTGATTCTGAAACATCTCACAGACATCCTGTGCAACTTCACGCAGCGGCACAAATTCACACCGCAATACGATTTTTCCTGATTCAATTTCCGAGAGGCTTCGTAAATCTTCCACCAACCGGCTGAGCCGTTCCGCATGCTGGTAAGCGACGTGCACAAATTTCCGATTGTTCGGAGTTTCCAAAGACGGCTCATCCACAAGCGTTTCCAAATATCCGACAATGGCCGTCAGCGGGGTGCGCAGTTCATGGGACACGTTCTCAATAAACTCGGTCCGTACCTGTTCCAATCGGCGTAATTCGGTGACGTCGTGCAACACCAACACACTCCCCTTCTTCTGATTGGAAATGGGAAAAGGGAGCGCATACACCTCTAGTACCATGGAGACGGGAGGATACAATTCTACCTCAGCCTGTCGTCGTTCATGCCACGCCAATTCCTGACAGCCTTCAACCAGACCTGCCAGTTCTTGATTTCTGATGATTTCCCACACCGACCGTCCTTGAATCGACTTGGCATCCAATCCCAATATTCGATGGGCGCTGGAATTGGTGAACAACACTTTTCCCTTTGCATCGAAGGCCACCACCCCTTCAACCAAATTTTCCATGATGGCGATTATTTTCGTGCGTTCTTCCTCGAGACTGGTCATTCGTTTCTTCACGTTTTCCACCAGGCGCTGAATATGGCCTCCCAATGCATCGGCTTCCAACATACGAGAAGCCCTCGCCTTATCAATCCCACTGAGCTGTTCAAGTTGACGAACGCCTGTCATGAGGTCTTCATGGTTTTCTCTCGTCTGATCCCAGGTGTCTCGGGTCAGCACCACCGCCACACCAACCAGACCAGCCCCCAACAAAACCACCACCCAGAATGGCCACGCCTGGGCGACTGCCAGGCCAACCCCGAACATCGCCGCCACCATCCAGCCCATAAGGATGAGAGAAGGATTATGCATTGATCCACGAAACTTTCATCAAGTGAAAGACAGTGTCAGATCCGATTAAATAGTGATCCAAGCCGAACGCATACCAGGCTTTGTCCTCGCAGAGTGGTAACAGGATCCATCCCCTTCCCTGGCGTCATCCCCGCAAGTAGTCAGCGGGGATCCATCCGAAAAGACAATAAGATAGATTCCCGATTACTAATGTCGGGAATGACTAAGGAAGAAAAGGGAAAGATGAAATCACGCATCCGCTCTCCGCCTTACCCCTCACGTTTCATCCTTAGACGGACTCCGACTCAAAACGATAGCCCACACCTTTAACGGTCACAATGCGTGTAAATTCGTCCCCTAACTTTTCCCTGAGTCGCCGAATATGCACATCCACCGTCCGCGATTCAATATCCACGGCATTGGAATAGCCCCAAACCGTTTCCAATATTTGCTCCCTGTTCAGTACCCGGCCATTCGCCCGCATCAACGCACAGAGCAGATCGAACTCCTTGACGGTCAATTCCACCACGGTTCCATTCACCGTCACCTGATGCTTTCCCTCATCCACCTCCAGCGTTCCAACTCTTTTGATGGCCGGCATGTCCTGTCCTTGTCCCCTCCGCAACACGGCTTTCACTCTGGCGAGGAGTTCCCTCGGACTAAAGGGTTTCACCATATAGTCATCCGCCCCCATTTCCAAACCCACAATCCGGTCTACTTCTTCGGCCTTCGCCGTTAGCATAATAATGGCGATCGAAGACGTTTTCGGGTCTTTCCTCAACTTCCGGCAGACCTCCAAACCATCCACACCCGGCAACATCAG
>JBDSHB010000382.1:0-4153 GCA_039918695.1 Nitrospirales bacterium
CCAGGCCTGAGAAAAACCGCCTTTTCAAGCCCTGGTATGGTCCGGACAAATGCCTGTTGGACGTCTACCGGCAGGCTGGTAGAAATCCCATTTGGATAAAATGAGCGTGACTCAAGAGTTTCAGGTTCCATGAAAATTTGATGTCTGTTTTTATCAGCAAATCTGACGACTTTATCTTCAATAGAGGGACAATATCGTGGACCTGTTGATTCAATGATTCCGCAGTACATCGGAGACCGATCAAGATTTTCCCTTATAATTCGATGGGTTTCATCATTGGTATAGGTAATGTGGCAATGAATTTGGGGGTTGGCAAGGGTAGTGGTTCGAATGGAAAATGGTCGAGGAACCGGATCGCCAGGCTGAGGAATCATGACGCTAAAGTCAATTGAATCTCGATCAATCCTCGGTGGGGTTCCTGTTTTTAATCGTCCAATTTCAAATCCGAAGTCTCTCATGCAATCAGAAAGATTCTCTGCAGAAGGCTCACCGGCCCGACCGCCGGGAAGATGATTCAATCCGATATGCATAAGACCTTTCAGAAATGTCCCCGATGTCAGCACAACCGCTTTAGTGAGAATTGTTTCTCCGTTATTGGTCATGACACCATTGACGGCCCCGCCCTGCGTAAGAATCCGATCAACTGTGCCTTGTATAATTGACAAATTATCCTGTCTGCTTACCGTATCCTGCATTCGATTGGCGTAAATTTGCTTGTCACATTGGACTCGTGTGGCGCGGACGGCTGGTCCTTTCCGCATATTGAGCACACGGAATTGAATGCCGGATTGGTCGGTGTTCCATCCCATTTCTCCACCGAGGGCATCGATTTCTTTGACGAGATGGCCCTTCCCAATCCCTCCAACAGCAGGATTGCATGGCATTGTGGCGATTTTTTTTAAATCGATAGTTAACATCACCACCCTACACCCCATCCTGGCGGCTGCAAGGGCGGCCTCACACCCGGCATGACCTCCTCCGACGACGACTATGTCACATTCCATACTCATGATTTAGTATTCTGTATTGTTATGAAAAATTTTGTAGGGATGATGACTTTTACTTCCCAATGCAAAACTCTCGAAAAATTTGATCTAAAATATCCTCATTGGTGATCGCGCCGACAATTTCCCCAAGGGAATTAAGCGCAAGACGTAAGTCTAATGCCACACATTCTGCAGAAAGCCCATCATCTATGGCTAAAATGGCGTTTTTCAAGGCCACTCCGGCATTGTATAGAAGCGTCTTATGTCGCAGCCTTGATACGAGCACCGAATCATTGGCTTCAAATTGGCGACCCACAGCCAAGGACTTAATAGCTTTTTTTAAACTATCGAGTCCTTCCCCGGTTAATGCAGATACTTCAACGTACTTTTTTTCTCCCGCGAAACCATCCTCAGAGCTTATTCTATTTTGGTTGACAATACTCTGAAGTTCCTTCAGGGAAAATTTTGCCGGCAAGTCTATTTTATTGAGAACCATGACACAGGGTTTTTTGATATATTTTTCAATAAAACTTAAGTCTTTATCATTAGGTGATAAACTTCGGTCAAATGACACAATCAACACATCCGCATCTTCAATGGCCTGATTAGCTCGATTCATTCCCTCATTCTCTAATTCATCTGTCGTTTCTCGTAATCCGGCGGTATCGAAGAGACGTATCATGACCCCTTCAACCATGATGGCCTCTTCGAGAACATCACGTGTGGTCCCAGGAATATGAGACACAATAGCCCGATTGGTGCCAAGTATGCCATTTAACAAACTGGATTTTCCAACATTGGGTCGTCCTACAATGACAGTGCGGATACCTTCACGAATCATTCGGCCTTCTTCGGCGGACTCCAACAGCTGTAATATTTCTCCCAAGATCTCCTGTGTATCCTGTTTCAATTCTCGTTGGTCAATAAACTGGATATCATCATCCACAAAATCCATTCCGGCTTCCAAGTGGGCAACAAGTTTCACGAGACGGTCCCGTTGATGTTGTATGAGCAGAGATAGCCTTCCCTGAAGGTGCTCCTGGGCCATCTTCAAACTCTGAAGGGAATTTGCTCGTATAGTATCTAAGACCCCCTCTGCTTGGGTTAAATCCAACCGCCCATTCAAAAAGCTCCGCTTGGTAAACTCACCAGGTTCTGCCAATCTGGCACCATTCTGCGTTAAGGCTTCGCAAATGGCATTCACAATGACCGGTCCTCCATGGGCATGAACTTCTACGACATCTTCTCCTGTATAGGACCGGGGGGCTCGCATGGTCACAACCAGCACCTCATCCAATACTGAGGGAATCGCTCTTCCCGCATTTTTATCAGATTGAATAGGGTTCCAAATAAATTGGCCCAAATACAATTGATAAGGCCTGACCTGTTCAAGAGGCTTACCAGAGCGTAATCGAAGAATGTTTGAGGCGACGGGAAGGGCATGAACTCCACTAACCCGAACAATTCCCACACCCCCTTCGCCCATAGGAGTGGCCACGGCACAGATGGTGTCGTCTAAAGAGCCCATAGCTTAGACAGAGGCAAGGAACTAGGTTTTAGAGGAAGGATCCGAGGGAGATGATGAACGCTTCTTTTTCCCGGACTCCAAAGCGGGTTCGCTCCCTTTTGGAGAAGGATCCGTAGACCCACCTCTCGGCTTTTTCAAAATATACCTGTCGGTCACAAATTGCTGAGTGACGGTCAGCACATTATTGGTCACCCAATATAACACCAAGCCTGCGGGAAAGGTGACAAACAAAAAGGTCAAGCCAACAGGTAAGATCATCATCATTTTTGCCTGGGTGGGGTCCATCGTGGTGGGCATGATTTTTTGTTGGACGACCATAGAAATCCCCATCAGCACAGGCAGCACATAATATGGATCTTGGGCAGAAAGGTCTGTAACCCACAACATAAACGGGGCCTGCCTGAGATCGATCGTCATATACAAAATATTAAAGAGGGCAACAAACACGGGCATCTGCAACACCATGGGGAGACATCCACCAACTGGATTTACTTTATGCTCCTTGTAAAGCTTCATGAGCTCCGTGTTGAGTTTCTCTTTGTTGTCTTTGAGTTTTTCCTGAAGGGCCAGAACCTTAGGTTGGATGGTTTGCATCCCTTGCATCGACTTGTAGCTTTTGTATTGCAAGGGAACAAATAACAGTTTAATCCCTAAGGTCAGTAAAATAATGGCCACACCATAATTATGGGTATAGTCATAAATGAACCGTAAAACTGAAAACAGCGGCTTCGCCACGGCTTTCACAATGCTCCAACTACCATAAATAAACCAGCCAAAATCAATGGTATCTTCCAACCCCATATCAAAGGATTTAAGGACATCGTATTTTTTGGGACCAGCATACAATTTTGTCTTATGGACTTGTTCCCCTGATCCCCCAGGAAGAGACATGCCCGCTGAGACAACCATTTCGGTTTCAAGTTTGGAAAACAGGCCGTCCGCATTTTCCGGGATAAATACACTCATAAAGTATTTATCCTGAAGGGCCAACCATCTGACAGAACCATCGCGACGCAGGATCGGAGCATCCGCATCCGGAGACACTTTTTCCATTTCCTCCCCGACCATCCAGGCAGATCCCAGCAATCCAATGAATCCTTGACCCCATTCCACCACACCAAAATTGGTGCCCAACAGCACATCGATGTCCCCAGAAATACCCCGAGTACGAATAATGATATCCACCAAATAGGAATCGTAATGAAAGGTGAGTTCTTTTTGGACCCACAATTCGGAATCGGAAGAGGAATGGGTTAAAAGCACCTTACCGGTGGGATGGGCTTCATCTAAATCGTTAAAATCCTTTTGGACTTGAAAGTTCCCTTGACGAAGACGCTGGGTCTCCACTTCATTGCCTTTGACCAGCACGGTGAGTGGCCCAGGAAACTGCCCATTGGGATATACCAATTGGACGGGAACATGTTCCTCTGTCTGGGTGAGATACTTTTTTAACTCCCAGGAGCTCAAGACTCCTCCCTGGCCGGAAAGACCAGCCCGGAAAAGTGGTGTCTCAACAACCACAACCTCTCCGGTAAGAAGTGGCTCAGAAGAAGGATTAAAAGAAGATATTGATTGTGGTTCAGATGAAGAAGAGGGGATGGTCTCCGCATCCGCCCCTTTCGCCGGCAAACTCGTTTTA
>JBDSHB010000383.1:0-4304 GCA_039918695.1 Nitrospirales bacterium
GATGGAGTTATTGCGTCAGCATCCCGCCCGCATTGATGCCGTATTTATTCCTGTAGGCGGGGGCGGGTTGTGCGCAGGCATGGCCGCATACATTAAATAGGTGCGACCGGAAATCAAAGTGTTTGCCGTTGAGCCAGAAGACGCGGCCTGCCTGAAGGTGGCAATGGCGGTACAGCGCCTGGTGATTTTACCTCAGGTGGGCCTATTCGCCGATGGGGTTGCTGTTGCGCGAATCGGCAAGGAGCCCTTCCGTGTGCTGCGAAAAACTATCGATGGCGTCATCACGGCCAACGCAGATGAAATGTGTGCGGCCATTAAAGATATCTTTGAGGACACCCGCTCTATTGCCGAGCCCGCGGGAGCGCTATCGCTGGCGGGATTGAAGAAATATGTGGCGCAGACAGGCTGCAAGGGCCAAACATTAATAGCGATTGATAGCGGGGCCAATACTAATTTTGACCGTTTACGCTATATCAGCGAGCGCACAGAAATTGGCGAGGGTCGGGAAGCAGTTCTTGCAGTCACTATCCCCGAAAAGCCTGGAAGCTATATGAAATTCTGCACCTTGATGGGTAAACATTCAATTACAGAATTTAACTACCGTTTTGCGGATAATCACGATGCGCATATTTTTGTTGGTGTGCAGATCTCACCGGATAAAAACGATCCAGAAGTTATTATTTCGCTCTTAGTGGGAAAGGGTTATCACGTCGTTGACATGACCGACAATGAAGTGGCTAAGCTGCATATTCGCCATATGGTGGGCGGGCATGCGCCCCAGGCCAAGAATGAAATCGTCTTTCGTTTTGAATTTCCCGAACGACCGGGAGCGCTTCTGAATTTCCTCACCAAGCTCGCCTCCCGCTGGAATATCTCCATGTTCCATTATCGCAATCACGGTTCTGCCTATGGTCGTGTGCTCGTGGGCATGCAGGTGCCTAAACCGGAACGCAAACAGCTTGATGTTGTTCTGAAAGACCTGGGTTACCCCTACCGGGATGAAACTAAAAACGAAGCCTATCAATACTTTTTAGGCTAGTCGGGGGAGAGTAGGTTCTCCAACCCTATCGCTCGATATGTCTGGCATGAGATTCAGGCTGCACTCAAAGCCTCGGGTATTGCGTCTACTAGAAGTCGGAAGTGATCTTCCCCCACGACATCGGACACAAGGTTAAGCTGTCTTTTTAAATACCGTTGGAATTCGATGTCCAATCGCAGAGTGTTTTCTCTTCCGATTATCATACGTTTCAATGTATTTAAAGATACTGGTTTTGGCCATGCGCCGCGTCATGTACCACTCCCGGTGAACCAGTTCGACTTTCAGGGTATGAAGGAAGCTCGCCGTGACGGCGTCATCCGTCGGTTCATCGACCACCCCAGAATCGCTCGTGAGTACAGGTCCATCACGACGGCGAGATACAGCCACGCCTCGTCAGTCCAAACATAGCTGATGTCACTGGTTCATTTCTGATTGGGCGCCGCCGCGTGAAAGTCCTGTTCAAGCAAGTCGGGTGTGACGGGTTTAGAATGGGCCGAGTCAATCGTGACTGTATATTTCTTTGTCTGAATCGCTTGTTATCCCAGGATGCGCATCCTTCGGGCAATACGGTTCTGGCTGCACGTGCTGCACTCATCGTGTAGGGCATCGGCGATTCGGGGCGCTCCATCCCGTTGTCGATAACCAGCAAAGATCTCACGTATCCGCCTATCCAGCACGATATTCGAACGAACGCACTGGCTCAGATCACGCGCTGTCCACTCATAATAGCCACTTCGGGAGACGCCCAACACACCAGACATGAGGGTGATTGGCCAGGCCTTCTGCCGCTCATCGATGAATCGATACCTCACGTGTTTTCCTTGGCAAAGAAGGCCGTGGCTTTTTCTAGGATTTCTCGCTCCATCCGCAACCGGCGATTCTCTGATTCGAATTCATGGATCCGCTGCTGCTCGGTCAGTCGGTTACCCTTATCAGGAAAGGCTTCTGTCTCATGATCTTCCAGTTCACCCTTCCAACGTCCAATTAACGCGCCATTCACACCTAAACTACGCTCAGAGGCCGTACAACTATAGCCATGCTCCACCACCAAGGCGACCGCTTCTCGCTTGAATTCTTGGCTGTGATGCCTGCGTGTTCTTTTCATGTTCCACCTCGCTTCGAATCATTATAGGATTCTTAACTCGGTGTCTGGTATCCCGGGGGAAGATCACCTGCGGTGATACCCCGCCGTTCTCTCAGAGCTGTAGCACCAAGCATCAAAACCTGACTTCGGTTTGAAGATAGAAATAATTGGTATTCTGCGCCGGGGGATTTCCTGGCACGTTCGTTTGGTTTTTAATATAGGAACCTTTGAAAAAGTGGTCATAGCCGGCATCTATGCTTAGATTGGGCGAGGGATTCCACCGAACGCCTACCTCCACATCCTGTCCCAACACGTTCCCTGCGGCGCCGGATGCATCCTGCAGGCCGGAATTGACCCACGCATCCCGGGATTGGGCCAAATACCAGGCGCGGAATTTCAGATCGAGTCGAAGGACGGGAAGTGGTTTGAGAATCAGTCGAATACCGAGCGCGCTGATGTTGGAGCGATAGAATGGTCCAAACAGACTCGTGGGCGACAATTCATTGCGCCGCGCGCCAAAGAGAGGATCAAAGGTCTGGCTCTCGTTTCCATTGGGATTTTTAGTGCCACTGGCATAATCGTACATGGCCATGATCCGAGGTGCCCAAGGGAGCGCAAAGGTATAGCCCAAGGACAGATGTTGGAAATAGGCAAAAAGTTCGTTGCCATCCAACCTGCCTATCTGCCAGGCGGTTTCTCCATCATAATCAAACGATCCGATTTGGGGTGGCTGATAGAGTCTCAGCCCAAAAGTGGAATGCGCGCGCGCCACCTGGTTAGCTTCAGCATTATCATCCCTCCCGAAATAATAGACGTGAATTCTGGATCAGGCGAGCTGGTGGGTTTCATATGAAAGTCCCCAGAAATAATTCCCGCTATTGGTAAACAAGCCCAGACGATTCGTGGTATTGGCGGTTAACACCACTTCAGAGAAAAAAGTCCGAAATTGCCACTGACCTTCATTGGCGAGGTTCCAGTGAATGCCGTCAAACGCCTGGGAGGTATTGCTAAAGCGACTGCGGGCAACGAGGCGACGTGATCCGATATCCAGGTTGATGCGCCCGACATGAAGATCGGTGCGAAGTCCCGTCTGCAAAAAATTTGGCAATGTGTGCGCCACAAACAACTGCTGCACGTTTCCGGCACTGAACGTCGAGTTCCCCACCACGTCGGTTGCGGAATTTACACCGGAGGTGGACCCTTGAAATTCCAGCTGAGCGCGGAAGTCCTTCCATCGTGCACTGGCGCGGAAACGAGATCTGATCGCCCATTGCCATGTGCTTCCCTTCTGGTCCGATTTGAACGGATAATCAAAGCCCTCGCGCCGCAGACGAGTGGTCATGCCGAGATCTAACCATTCGGGCGCATTGAAGGCCGCAGACAGGTACCGGGTCCATTTTATTTCCGCGTCCTCTTGCAAGAGCACCTGATCGGGATATTCGTTCCAGTTCCACTGCTGACCGTTCCGAATCCGCTCCCATACATTTTGAGGAATTTCTCTGGCTTTTTCTCTGGCTGCATCCAATCGCCATAGCAAGTAGGGATCGTCTGTTGGAGGATTTGGCTTTTTGTGGGGTTCCTCTCCCAGCGACAGGGATGCAGCCAGCAGGATCCCACACAAGGAAAGCGGCAAGACCTTTCCGGCATTCCTGATTTGAGTGAACCATATCCGCATGGAAGCTTAATGATATAGGAAGCCCGGATTTAGGCTTCCCTGAAAATTTTGTTCTTCCGACAATAGCGTGAGTAAAAGTCGTAGCTGATCGTCCTTAATTCCCCCACCTTTGTAAGAGAGGTGGTAGTCTTTTCGCCTGAAGTCAGCACGTAAAAACATCAATGCTCAGGAACTCTACCTCACACCTCATGTCCTTAGGCATGAAATCCTATTCGGAATGAAACCGCTTACAAAGGGGAGGAGTCACAAGAGAGCACTCTCTTGCAAAAAACTCATTAGTACAGAATGCACAGCAGGAGGACTCGTAAGAACCAAAGCATTTAAGGTGCAAATCCCCTGGGTTTTTTCGGGGATTATTCCTTCTGCCATTAAAAAACTAAAATGCCTCTATGGTTGACTCCGGTTGAGGAGGTTGGGATCATCTGGACATGGGTCGTCCGGAGTATCCGAAGGACATGCGAGAATTCCGGCAACGCTTCGCCCCACCCCCGGCTTGCCTTGAATAT
>JBDSHB010000384.1:0-3421 GCA_039918695.1 Nitrospirales bacterium
ATAAACATAACCATGAGTCCGCACAGGCACAGCCCTCCAAAAATCAGTGGTTGCCTGGCCCCACGATCAGATATCCGTCCCATGACGGGTTTAGCGATAAATGAAGTGAACGCCTGGACTCCAAACAAGACTCCAATTTCGGCGGCGTTCAATCCGATGACCAAGCCATAGAGCGGCAAAAACGCCATCAACGTACCGTTGCCCATCATCTTCGCAGCTTCCACAATACTGGTGATGAGAATGGGTGGAATCTGACAGACTCGATGGAACCCTTCCCGCATCTCCTTCCATACGGTCGCAACAGAATGTTGGTGAACCCGCGAGGGTGTCGGAGTCTGAGGGATCAACCAGAAGAAGACCAAGGCAAACAATCCAAATACTCCGGCTAAAAGAAACGTGGGTGAGAATCCATATTGATACACGACAGCACCGCCAATCATCGGACCCAGCAGTCCACCACCTTGGGTGGCCGAGGTATACCAACCAAAGGCTTCGCCTCGCCGTGTCGCAAAGAGCTCTGCCACCATCGCTAAGGCCAGCGGCGTAAACATGGCTGTCGCTAATCCGTGAACCAATCGGAGAGCTCCTAACGTCCAGAGATCTGAGATGAACGGATAAAGTAATGGCGGAAACGCAAAGGCCAGCACTCCTCCAAACATCAACCGTTTTCGATTGACCTGGTCCGAAAGCAATCCCATCGGAAGCTTGAGGATCACCCCGGTCACTGTCGAGACAGCCACCAATAGGCCGACAAGAAAAGGGCCCGCACCAAGACTTTCCACAAATAAAGCCAAGGCCGGTCGACGCACCATGTCATAACTGACAAAGCTACAAAAGCCGACGAGACAAAGAAAGATAAATGTCTTTGAATCTTTCATATGAGAGAGCCCACAAATTCGTGAGCCGGTGGAAGAAACCCGTCATTGAGGGAAGGAAACGAAGGTTGAAAAAATCAACTCTTACCCGCCATGATCTTTGAGGAATTTATAGACCGACAGGTGGTCAGCTCGATTGCCTCGGAAAGCCTTAGGGTTTCAATGGCGACACGAACGTCAGCTCAAGGGTCTCTTGCCGGCCGGAAAGGAGCGTCACCTTGGCTTCCTGATACCCTAACACCGGGTGCCAGGCCCCGACCGTATGTGTGCCCGCTGGAACATCCGTCAAACGGAACACCCCATCATCATCGGATACGGTCACATACGGATTGGCTGCCAGCAGCAGCCAACCTTGCATGAACCGGTGTTGATCACATTCCAGCTTAATAATACTGCTACCCCGTGTCTTGAGTGGAACAGTGGCCTCCCCTCCTTCTCCCAGATCGGGGAAATGAAAAAGTGGCAGGCGTCCCTTGTCCAACATCTCCCATCCGCGAAGCTGGTGAACAATCGGATCACGCATGGCTATCCGGAGGGTTTGTTCGTCCATGGCACCGATGACTCGTGGCGCAAATTGACAACGGTCCACCGTCACGACCGGTCCTTCTTTCGGTACGGGTTTACCACGCTCCACCTCTTGAAGAAAAACGACCACATCCGCCAATTGTTTTTTGGAAGACACCCGGACTTCTGAGATACCAATGACACCTTTTTTGTCCGCAATGGTCTGACAGAATTCTGGATTGCTTCCCATGGTGACTTTATGGGTCTTGGGCGCTGGAACAATTCCAGAAAATTTCATCACACCGGAGATTGTCCCTCCACCCTCAACCACCCCTTCCTGGTAGGCATTCACCGTCGGTTCGTCCAACAGGGCACACAACACCAAACCCGCCATGACTAACGAGAGGAGGGTATATTTTCTTTCCTGTCCTTTGACCTGATAACCATCCATTACACAAATCTCCTCACCTATTAATTTTATCCTTAAGAGGCCGCTCGGACTTCCGACACACATGGAACGGGTTAGCTGGGGAATAATATCAACGTGTGGTTCGAGAGAACGAAGAACATTAAATCCCCGGGAGAAGTCTCACCTTTAACTACTCGCCCATCAGCATTGGCCCTACTGCATTCAAGTGCACTTGGTCAATTTCCCCACAGATTGTGACACCAAAAACAACCTCACAAGGTATTTAGCCAAGAACACTCCTTCGTAATTTCAGCACCCCTTAGGTCAAAATGTCATATTCACTCACCCGACGCAATGTGGCCTTTTAATTATTTTGTAAGGAAACTACCGTTCTTTCACCTGTACCTCTTGAGGTACTTTCTCACAGGAAAATCATCTTGCCGTTTTATATGTCAGGCTGGCAAGAGCAAAGAACTCTCTTTTTTTTCCAAAGAAACAGAGGATAGTTATTCTGTGGATTTTTGCTGATACTCTGAATGCTTGCGCCAGGGGACCACACCCAATTAAAAAAATTGTTTAGGTGAGGGTGGAAATTCCTTCGAAAATAAAGACGGAGGAGAAGGCCTTGATTGTCAGGGACCTGGGTGTCTCTTGCGAAATCTCCGGTCTTAGGATTCCATGAAATCAAGTGCCAACATCTTAGGAATACTTGGAATGAGCAGAATTAGGAAGGAAGGACTGCAGATAGGGCGTCCTGTTCTGACTGGCATACGGAGATGAGTTCATTGATTTGGAGATTTTGAAGCAATTCCCCGACATAGCCTTGTGGTTGAATCCAGGTTATGCGGCGACGTAATTCTTTGAATTGATAGGAGCACAACACCAGAAGACCTAACCCAGCGCTATCCACAAATGTTAAGCCCTTGAGGTTGAGAATCAGATGCTCCTCTTCCGTTTGGCAACATTGATTAATTATGGCTTTGACATGCCATCGGGAATGCATGTCTAACCGGCCATGAAAGTCCACGACGGTGGCGCCTCGAATTCCGCGTATAATGACTTCAATGGCCATAATCTTAGGAAACCTTATCGGTCCAATAGGCCAGACCTTAACCACGGTTGTTTCCAGCTTTTCAGCTTCCGCAATCCATGGTGACCCCACAGAGCACGGTTCGTTTTCTTTTAATCGACCTGTATCATATTAGTGTTTTCACCCACCGACTCCTGCTACAATTTCACATCCATGCCACCAGCCATTCATCCCGTTGATCTCATAGAAATTCTCCGCCAGCACCGGTTGACTCCGGCGATTGTCTTTTTGACGTCTCGCCGGGCCTGTGATGAGGCCATTGATACCTTCGCCCACAGTTCAGCCAGGATGTCCACTCAACGCTCAGAGGCCATCAGGGAATTTCTGGAGAAATTCACCAAAGACTTCCCGAGTATTACGCATCACCCCCTCATTCCTGTTGTGGAAGAATTTGGAGTGGCGGCTCATCATGCAGGGCATCTCCCGTCCTGGAAAATTGCGATTGAAGAACTCATGCGCCAGGGTATGTTAGATGCCGTGTTTGCCACAACGACCTTGGCAGCCGGGGTCGACTTCCCGGCACGTACCGTCGTCATTACCCAA
>JBDSHB010000385.1:0-2935 GCA_039918695.1 Nitrospirales bacterium
AGTGGCAATAAAAAACGTCGGCGGAAACGCCGTGGACGTGATTTTAGAATCCCGAGACGCGGAAGGCCCATTTTCCTCCTTTATTGATTTTTGTTGCCGCATTGATTCGCAGAAGGTCAACAAACGGGTGTTGGAAGGACTTATTAAGGTCGGCGCCTTTGATTCAATGGGTCTCACGCGCGCCAGCGTGTTTCAGGTCCTGGATGAAGCCCTGGACCATGCCTCGACGATTCAACGCAATAAACGGGAAGGTCAAACCAGTCTGTTTGAAATACTGGCTCCGGAACCGGCAACGCCAAAGCAAGACGGTTTTGGTTTCGTCATTCCACAGATTCCCGAATGGTCTCAGAACGACTTACTGAAATATGAACGAGAGCTGACCGGTTTTTATATCACTGCGCATCCTCTCAACCGCCACAGCGTTGGGATCACTCATTTTTCTACCTGCTCCACCCAGACTATTCGCGACGTCGGCGACGGACGGGAGGTCAAAGTCTGCGGGGTCATTTCAAGCCTCAAAATCACCATGACAAAAAAAGGCAACAGGATGGCCTATGCCCAATTGGAAGATTTGCACGGAACCGTTGAAGCCATTATTTTCCCCGAAGCCTTTAAGCAACACGAAGAATTATTGGGGCCGGAATCGGTCGTTCGGATTTCCGGAACCGTTGACCTGATGGATAACGGCGCCCGCATCAAGGCCACCAAAGTCGAATCTCTCTCCCAATTAGAAAATGAAACGGTGAAGCATGTGACGCTCCAGGTCCACGAACAGGACGTTCTCCCCCACAATCTGCTAGACTTAAAAGACATATTGGAACGCCACCGTGGTCCGACCCCTATTTCGTTGGCGTTTCACTTGCATCCCGATCTGACGGCCAGCATGTCAGGATTATCGGACATCGGCATTTCTCCGTCCCCGGAGTTTTTAGAAGAAGTGGAACATCTCCTCGGCACATCCACGGTCACCTTCCAATAATTCCCCTTACCAAGGAGCCTGTCCGTGCGTGAATACCTGGACTTTGAAAAACCTCTGAAAGAACTTGAAGAACGCATTGCCAAGTTGGTGAAATCAAAATCTCAAAAGGTTTCAGTTCAGGAGGCCATCGTCAAATCAACCGAACAACTGGCAAATATTGAGCGTGAGATCTTTGCCAACCTCTCCCCATGGCAACATAGCCAAATCGCCAGACACCCGCAGCGCCCTTCGATTTCTGATTACCTGGAACACATGACGGAAGGTTTTATGGAACTCCATGGTGATCGCCTGTTCGGCGACGACCGCGCGATCATTGGAGGGTTTGCCACATGGAAGGGCCGCTCTATCATGGCAATCGGTCATGAAAAAGGGAAATCATTGAAGGAGCGCATGCGCCGAAATTTTGGTATGGCCAAACCAGAGGGTTACCGAAAAGCGTTGCGTCTCATGAAATTAGCGGAACGCTTCAACCGACCCATTATCACCTTTATCGATACTCCAGGAGCGTATCCCGGCGTTGATGCGGAGCAGCGCGGCCAAGCCGAAGCCATCGCCAGAAATTTACTGGAAATGTCCAGATTGCAGGTGCCGATTATCGCCGTGGTGACGGGAGAAGGAGGCAGTGGCGGAGCATTGGCCTTAGGCGTGGCGGATCGGGTTCTCATGCTCGAACATGCGATTTATTCGGTGATTTCTCCAGAAGGCTGTGCCGCAATTCTGTGGGGAGACGCCTCAAAATCTGCCGATGCCGCGACAGCCTTACGAATGACGGGACCGGAGTTACGCAAACTCAATATTATCGAAGAGGTCATACCCGAACCAATGGGAGGAGCCCATCGAGATCCAAAAACCATGGCCGACCGTGTCTCGAAGGCACTCGATGCCCATTTCTTGCAATTAGAGAAATTGTCGCCGGCAGCACTCCGACTACAACGAGAGGCCAAATTCAGGAGTCTGGGTGCCTTTGGCTCTTCTCAGGCCACGCCAAAACAGGTGAAGACGGTCAACTCGTAACCTCCATGAAGTCAGTAACCGGTTCCAAGCTACCAAAAATCCACGGGATACATTTCTTTTAATTGGTTCGCTCGTTCTCCATACGATTGTTCACATCCCCCTATTAAGTACCACGAAGTCCACGTTTTGCAGTCGTATTATTTTTGTGCTCCAGACAAGCACCACCATTTACCGATCGCCATAGCCCAGAGAATGAGGCTCCGCTGAGGAGGGAAGATCTCCATTTCTGTCAGAATGGGGAACCGGTCCAAGACATTTTCGAGGATCAGGATGGAGGATTAGTTGGATGAAGATGAGGGAGGATTTAAATCGTCCGGGGGAAGTTCCCACAGCCGTAACCGCTCGACCAAAGGGCCGGCTTCGGGAGTCGAGTCGCGTGTCGGTTCACTTGGTGCATGATCCCAGTTCAATTCAACAAAACCATGCTCCTCGAAGGTCTGTCGGATGACATGGACCAAGGCCTCCATGGTAATTTCATCACTACGTGTCAAATCCAGGACCCGCTCTTGTGTCTTCACAGGCGGAGGGCTTTCATGCATTAATGCCCAACACCGATTGAACACTGTCTCTCTCACAGAGCCTGGCGCATTCATGGTCTCCAGCTCTGAAGTACACAATGCCAAGACCATGAGGACGAACTGTATATCGGGCAACCCGGGATGAAAGAGATCTAGTCGTTGCATGGTGGCAATGGTACCTCTGATCCCACTTGGCTGACAAGCACATGACTCCACATCACGATCAAGAAGCCTTTGCCAAATTAGTGGACCGTATCGGGCCTGATCATGCAGGCCAACGCATGGAAATGCAGGCCCACTATTCGGCCCTTCTGTTAAAAGGGTATCACCTCCACATTCACATGGAGGAATTTCCAGCCATTGCGTGGCTTATCAAGACTCTCTTGAAAACAACCGGTATTTGGCCATTAGCCGTGAAGAATAC
>JBDSHB010000386.1:0-3301 GCA_039918695.1 Nitrospirales bacterium
AGAAAAGTTGAACAGGGGCTCCGGCGGCAACAATGCTATGACCGATTCAATTCAGGAAATTTCACCAATGCCCTCGAGGGGATACGCTGGGTCAAGGAAGTAGGCTTACCGCAAACGCCTCGTCAAACCTTGACACGGCTGGGAACGATTTTCAATCGGACTCGCCAGCAAGCATTGGAGATTCTTGGATATCCAAACTCGGACGCATCCATGCCCATTTCATATTTCATTTCACCTCAACAGCTTGTCTGACATCGTTTATGATCCCCCTTGCCCTATCGCATGCCACCCTCGTCACCGCGTTGGGAAAAGGCGTTCAGGCTCATCTCTCCGCCCTACAAAACTCTCATTCAGGATTACGGCCCTGTTCATTTGAGGGGGTCACTCTCGACACCTACATGGGGGAAGTGCAAGGGCTGAACTCCGTGGCCCTTCCTTCCAATCTGCGTCATTTTGACTGCCGGAACAACCGGCTAGCCCTACTCGGGTTAGCCCAAGATGGATTTGAAGAATCCATCGCCCAAGCCCGGAGGCGGTATGGTGGGAATCGGATCGGTGTTTTTATTGGGACCAGCACCTCGGGAATTTTGGAGACCGAGCATGCTTATCAACAAAGAGATCCTAAAACCGGCGTGCTCTCCTCCGAATTTCTGCACAAGTACCGTTATACACAAAACACCTTTTCGGTCGCTGATTTTGTGCGCACTCAGTTGCAGCTCACCGGACCAGCCTTCGTGATTTCCACCGCTTGTGCCTCCAGTGCCAAAGTCTTTGCCAGCGCGGCCCGCTTTATCCAGGCCGGGGTTTGTGACGCAGCTGTGGTGGGCGGTGTTGATAGCTTGTGCCTCACAACCCTGTATGGGTTTTCTGCGCTTCAGCTTACCTCCCCCCTTCCGTGTCGACCGTGCGACCAGGATCGGGACGGATTAACGATCGGAGAGGGGGCCGCCTTTCTCTTTCTTGAAAAATTCCCCATGTCCGGATCAACGCGTCGGATGGGATTGTTGGGATACGGGGAAAGTTGCGATGCCCATCATATGTCTCATCCCCACCCAACAGGACAGGGAGCCGTTCTGGCCATGGAACAGGCTCTCGCAAGCAGTGCTTTAAGAAATTCCGACATTGACTACATTCATCTCCATGGAACCGCCACGCGAGCAAATGACCAAACAGAAGATCAAGCGATTACGTCCCTATTCGGGACGCACACCCCTTGCAGTTCCACCAAAGGCTGGACCGGCCACACCTTGGGGGCAGCTGGGGGGGTTGAGGCGGTGATCGGACTGTTATGTCTTCAACATCAATATCTTCCCGGAACCCTCAACACTAATGTGATCGATCCTGCTTTTTCCTGTCAGGTCCTGCTGAAAAATGAAGAACGGTCCATTCGTCGCCTACTCAGCAATTTTTTTGGGTTTGGCGGCAACAACTGTTCGCTCGTCTTGGGATTTCCACGATGAAAGCCTTCATTCAAGGGATCGGGATTGTGGGCCCAGGTTTTTCCGATTGGGATACCTGCCACCGAGTCCTGACCGGACTGGACGGTTATCACCCCAGCCGGTGCTCGGACCCTTCCCCAACCATCCTCCCTGCCAACGAACGACGGCGAAGTAGTGAAGTGGTCCGGTGGGCCTTGGAAGCTGCTCAACAAGCCACCCAGATGGCCCAGACCGACCCTCAACAGCTCCCGACGGTGTTTGCCTCTTCCGGCGGGGAAACGGAAATCCTCCATAAAATCTGTCATTCTCTCACTCAAACTCCCCCCATGGTTTCGCCCACATTATTTCACCAGTCGGTTCATAATGCGGCAGCGGGATATTGGAGCATCGCCTGCACCTCTCAAAAAGCCTCCACGAGCCTTTCCTGCTATGACTCTTCCTTTGCCGGGGGACTGTTAGAAGCCATGACGAGGCTTGCCGTCGAACAAGAAGACCAGGTGCTTTTGGTTGCCTATGATATTGCTGCTCCCCCACCCCTTTACGAAGCCCGCCCCTTAACCGGCCCCTTTGCCGTCGCACTGGTTCTGGGAAATCACCCATCCCCCCGCGCCATATGTCATGTAGACGTGGAACTGCTCTCGGAGAGCGAGCAACACACCACCACCATGGACCTTCCAGAGCTGGAGTCTTTGCGGGCAGGAAATCCGGCTGGACATGTCCTACCTCTTCTCCAGGCTTTGGCCAGAAATCACGACTCTCTTATCTTTTTGGACTTCCTTGATAACCTTCAACTACAGATCCAGATAGACCCATGTCAGCTTTATCACGAGTAGAGCTCTCCCGATTTCTTCCTCATGGGGAATCCATGTGTTTGTTGTCTTCCGTGGAATATTGGGATGAATTCTCGATTGTCTGTGAATCAACAACTCACCGTGAGCCCCATAATCCCCTTTTCAAGAATGGAAAACTGGACAGCATTTGCGGAGTGGAATATGCCGCGCAGGCCATCGCCGTTCACATCGGGCTCACTAAATTCTCCACCCATTCAAAAGGGCCACCGGGGTTTCTGGGAGGGATTCGGAATCTTAAAGTGGAAGTGGGCCGGTTGGACCAGTTCCCCGGCAATTTGGTTATACGAGCTACGCTGTTATTAGGACAGCAGACCAGCTTTATGTATACGTTTTCGATGACCTCCGAAACAGTCCTGTTGCTTGCAGGACGAGCTTCGATTTTTATTACCGAGGGACAGCCATGAATGGCAAACGTGCCTTGGTGACCGGCGGAAACAGCGCCATTGGGTCAGCCATTTGCCAAGAGTTGGCCAGAGACGGGTTACATGTGATCGGCCACGGTCATTCGCATCGGGAGTCCAGTGAATCGGTGGCTTCGACCATTCAAAGCGGAGGAGGGACCGCCGAGACCGTCTCGTTTGACCTGACCGTGGCCGATGCTACCCAAATGGCCCTTCGGGGCCTATTAGAGCAAGGACCCATTCAAGTATTGGTTCACAACGCAGGCATATTTCATGATGCCCCTATGGCGGGAATGACCGCCGAGCAATGGAAACAGGTCATTGACGTATCGTTAAACGGGTTTTTTCATGTGACCCAGCCGCTTTTGCTTCCCATGATCCGAACCCGGTGGGGGCGGATCATCACCATATCTTCTTTGTCGGGGATGATTGGACATCGTGGCCAAACCAACTATGCGGCCGCCAAAGCCGGCTTACATGGTGCCTCGAAATCCCTGGCGTTTGAAGTGGCCTCACGGGGGATTACCGTCAACGTCGTGGCACCGGGGCTTATTCAGTCGCCATCCATAGAACACACATTTACCCTAGAACAAATCAAGAGTATGGTACC
>JBDSHB010000387.1:0-4530 GCA_039918695.1 Nitrospirales bacterium
ATTGCTGACGGAATTCCTGATATGTCCAGCTTTTTCCAGATCAGCTTGGGTAAACCCGAAGACATTCAAAAAGTGTTGGATAATCTTATCCAAATCGTAACGGGCCTCTCTCAACCCGAAATAGCAGAACCCATCCCTGCCATATAAGATAAGGTAGTAGTTCCTCCCAGGTTTCGCCCTTGGCGTCTCTCAGCATTCAATCAGTTTAGCTCCAGTTTTAGGCGAATGTATTTGCATGTGACTTCCAATGCCAGGTGGATGGCGGGACAAATCCGTAGATTTACGAGAAAATGACGAGGGCCTGCCATGGGAGGTTTTGAGTCGCAAGGCGGGACCGTTAAGAGGGAAAGCGAATTTATCCGCTCAAGGGCACTGTCAGAATTGAGGTCCAGTCAACGGGATGTTCGCTTTTGGAGCGGATAAGATGGATCATATCGACTGTGAAGTTGAGGCGCAAAGTTTGAGATAAAGTTGACGTGATGTTGTTTTTCATTTCAAGGGAGTAATGACCATACAATAGGCTGAGATGGGGTATATAGGGGCTGAGATCCTTGACGAACAGTCTTCTTGCCAGTTCATGCGCATTCAGTAGTGCTGGAGTTTCCTGAGTCTTCAAGAACACACATTGAAAGTACTGATCACCATAGCCAGGTTCGGTTAGAAGAATATCAAAAGGTGCAAGCGATCCTCCGAGTTCTAAGCATCGAACGGATATATCCTCTTCTGTGCTTGGAAGAGAACCCAAGAGTGTCACATGCGGCTCGAAGACTGGAGCGTGATACGCTCTGCTCAAAATGGTAATGGCCTCCATGAGAATATCATAGGCCTTACCAGTCGGTGCCAGCCAGAGATGATAGGTGTTTGCCACAGGTACCTTTCAGATTTGTCGAGAAGCGCCTCAATGCCACCCCAGGGTTCTGGAGTATCGCGTCTATGTCTTTCACTTTTCGGGTCGACTTGTTTGGAGGCCTGGCTTTCCGATGAGGCTTCTGGGCGAGAGGTTTTCGTTTGGCCCAAAGGCGTATTCTAGGTAGGGGTATTTCCTTTTTGTTTTGACGGTTTGATTCCGGTCCAGATGAGCAGTCCTCCACTGATAATCAATGTCAATGGAACGAGCATTAATACAAAGAGGTTCCCCTTGGCTTGCCAGGCCGCGGTGCCCATTGTCCCGCCTACAAAAGCCATTCCGGTTCCGAGTGTGATCACGATAATCCTTACGATGAAGAATGCTATCTGCTTGACCTTGCTTCGAGGTGCTTTTGGACGGTCAGCTTCTCTGCCAAACAACAGTGTTGGTCTTGTGCCCTGAGTGTACCTTCGCTCCCCCTTGTTGCCTGTTTCATCAGGTGTTTTTTGGTCACCGTTTTTTTTCCTGATAGGCCCAAGGATTTGGAACTGGATGGTAATGAACCCTTGCTTTGCGACAGAGATATAATCCAGCCTGAGTTGCAAAAATGGCCAAAGCCCCCCAGTCACAATCTGTTTGGCTACATCACCCGGAACATACCCCAACATATCCCGTTTTGTAGAAAAGATTTGCTCCGATACCCCAAATATCTTTATGGCATGAGGGTCCTGGGGATTGCTCGGTTCTTGTTCCCAGTCCAGCAGGTGATTGGATCCTTGAATAAATTGCCAGACAATGGTCTGCCGTTCTTGAATCCCTTGAATCGCAATGTTTTTATAGTAGATTTCATAGCCGACTGGAATTGGTGGCAAGAAAGAAATGCCATCAGACATGACAATGTTCTGCCGGTCTTTTCGTTCCGACATGCTTCAGGCGTACCTGTTTCGTTGGTTTAAGTATGAGTAGCGGTGAATTTTCTCTCGGAAAAATGTCCTTTGGTCCATTTCTTTCAACAGGTCCTCCCTTTGGGCATACCGCATTGGGCTTGAACCATCTACGATCAAGCAATGCTTCTTACACCATACAAAAATTGGAGGGTAAAGGAAATGCATGCAATGATTTGTAGTTAATTGACATATTGTCTTGGTGCCGTGTTTTTGCTTGACCCCCTAGAAAAGTAGAGAATGCTCACAGAAAATATTGGCTTACTTGGGGATTTGATCAGATGGGAGATCTCCTTTCAATTCCGTATCATAAGGGCATGGAGGAGAATTCCATGTTGAAACTGAAAGGAGACCCATGATACGGGGGAACTAATGAGCCAAAGAAGGAAAAAATCGTTGGATAAGTCAGATCTCTTTACTTTCCTTATTGATATTGGGAAAGAGTTGCTCATATGAATGAGACTCATCTAAATATGGAGATAGGCTATGAAGTCTTCAGCAATTCTCAGTGAGTTTAAATGGGATCAGGAAAGATGCGCTTCTCACTGACTGTGAGGATTATTTCCCAATCCATAAAAGAATCGCGGCAAAGAGAATAAGCCACCACCGAACACTCAACGAGAGCTTTTCTCCCTCGCTTTGGTAGTAAAAACGTTTGTTCATCTCTTATCTCCTCAGTTGAGGGAAGGGCATTTCCCTAATGAGCAATTGAGTCACGCAAAAAAAGAGCCTGCCCGATTTGGGGCAGGCTCTTGGTAAGTCACCGAAAGTTAACCGGGTTTTTTGTGGCTGAGACTTCTTCTCTTTTCCTCAATGTTTCAGCGAGTGCGTTTTTACCTCTCTAGGGTTGAATGTCCCAGTCGGTGGAGACTGTATCAGGAGAGCCGATTCCACTCAGGGTTACCCCATTCATCAGCCAGACTTTCACCTCGCCTATCGTCGTATTCTTCAAGCCCACATCCGCTTTCCCATCCCCATTCATATCCCCCGCCTGCTCCATCTCCCACGTCGAGGCGATGCCGCCCAGAATTTTAGACGACGCAATAGAGGTCCCATTCATCAGCCAGATGGCTAAGAGGTTGCTTGTGTCATTCTTCTAGATAATGGCGGCCTTCCCGTCGCCATTAAAATCGCCAACTCCTTCAATCGTCCAATCTGTGGAGGTGCTCCCGTGGAAGCCTGCGTTGGTCACAGTGTTCCCATTCATCACCCATACCGCCAGGGCTCCATTGCTGCTGTTGCGCCAGATGACATCGGCCTTGCCATCTCCCGTCAAATCGCCGATTCCCGCGATCTGCCAGTTGAGCGGCACCCCGCCCGGGAAAGCGACCGAGGTCCGGACGGTCCCGTTCACCAGCCAGATGGCCGTGCTCCCGGTGCTCGTGTTACGCCAGATGAAGTCGCCTTTCCCATCTCAATTGAGGTCATAGGTCGTATTGATGGGTAAAACAATAGGAGGAGGGACAGGCCCACTCCTGGTATCTCTGCCCATCTGGGTCCACTGACAAATGTCTCCCACTAGATTCCTGCCGGTCTCGGTTCCCGTAAAGGTATTCCCCAAAAGAGTGTCCGATACTGTTGAGGTGCCGCTATGCCAAAATACCCGGTTGAGGGTAACCACATAGTTACTTGAGAAATTCACTGTTCCGTCCGGCGCTATGGTGCCCGTGTATGTGTCGGTTTCTTGAATGGTATCTCCGCCATCGGTCTCGGTTTCCACAGTGTTGAAGCTAAAGTTGGCTTTAGTTTGGTTGGTACTGCTAAAAGTTCCCCCACCGGGGTCGTTGAAGAATGTATTATCCAGAGGGTTTTGACATCCCGTTCGCAAAAAAAAACCTAGATGGTCCATACGTCCAGGTGCCTCGAATATCCGGCACGGTCGCTGCCTGAACATACTCCATGGCCAAAGGCAAAAAAAGTGATCCATTTGCTAAAACCGCTAACACCAAGGAACATGTCCGATTTTTCGCTTCATGTGACCAGCCCTCCTTGTTGAAACCCCAACAGTCGCTTGCGGTCCAGTTGATGGGAGCAAAAAATAGGCAGTTTATAGAGCAACGAGTCTCAGGTGCGTTAATTTCTAGTAGAAATGTAAACTTGTGCAATTTGGAGAATGAACAGGCGACCTGGCGCAAGGAGGCTTTGTAGAAAAAAGGTCCAAACCATGATGACAGTTTGTCCAATTACTTTCCCTATTTGCTACGACAGTCAGTGCTCACATCTTCCTGATTGGAGGGGTGCCAGTTATTATGGCTATTCCCATTAGGGGGTAGTGCTCGAGTATCCTTTCAGGTTCATTGAGGGAAACAGCAAAGAAGGATTCCAGGATGGGTCAGTCTTCTTGGTAGATACATTGAAAGTGCGAGATCGACCTGACCCAAGTGTGCAAAAACATTTCAGGAGATCTAGGTCATTTTTTTTCCTAGCTTGAAGGGGAGTTGTGTGACCCCACTGGAGCTGATGTCATTCCCACCTGGGGTTTATGCAGAATGAAAGTGTTGAAGAAAAGATTCAGACATTCCATCATTTTTGAAAATTTGTCGACAGGATTGCTTGAGGGATTGCAGATTAAACGGCTTAAGGAAGAAGCCTTGGGCGCCTTCCGTGGAAAGCTGACGAAGGGCCGGGAGATCTAACCCACCGGACATTGCCAGCACCGGAATTTGGTACCCTAACCATCGTAATTCATCGAGCATGGTTCGCCCGTTCATCACGGGCATATGTATATCCAACAAAATT
>JBDSHB010000388.1:0-5330 GCA_039918695.1 Nitrospirales bacterium
GAAAAGTTGTTGGATTCTCTTCATGAGGAATCTGAGGAAACCGGTGAAACTGAATCATCCTCCTCTCCCCTCAATAAGAGCGAAAGTATAGACGGGTAATGGCACCAATGGCGTCTTGCATCGACCAGTCTAAAGCCTCGAAGGCATCGCAGGGGATGGCCTTACATGGAGTCCTGAATGTGAATAAGCCTGATGGATGGACATCGCATGATGTGGTGCAACGCCTCAGGTCGGGTTTGGGGATTCCAAAAGTTGGGCATGCGGGGACCTTGGATCCCCATGCGACAGGTGTGTTGCCGGTCTTAATTGGAAAGGGAACCAAAATTGCCCAGTATCTGTTGGGATGGGAAAAAGAGTATGGCGCCGTGCTTCAATTGGGCCAGCGGACTGACACGCAAGATGCTTGGGGTACGGTATTAGAAGAATTCCCAGTGGAATCTTTGACAGAGGACCGTATCCGGTCAGTGTTTGCGACGTTTCAAGGGTCTATCCAGCAAGTGCCGCCAATGTACTCGGCTGTCAAAATCGGGGGGCAACCCTTGTATAAAAAAGCCAGGAGAGGTGAGACGGTTGATCGACCGGCTAAAACCGTGGTGATCCATGATTTAGAAATTCAAAGACTGAATATCCCTGAGGTGGCGTTTCGAGTTGTCTGTTCTAAGGGAACCTATGTTCGAACTCTCTGCGAAGATATTGGAAACGTATTGCAGGTGGGTGGACATTTGAAATGGCTTCAGCGTCGACGGGTCGGGCCTATTCATGTTGATCAGGCCCTTGAGGTAGAATCCTTGCTTGGGGGACTTGAATTCTCTCATCTGGATGGGGCATTTTTGAGTTTAGATCAGGCTTTAGCAGGGTTTCACGCTGTTGAGGTCGATAGCGATGATGCTCGAAAGGTGCTCCATGGGAATGCGATCTCCTGGGATCGTGTGGTCAACACGTATGTGGAATCAAGAGTATCACCCAAGGGGGACAATATGGTGAGGGTGAAACAGAAAGATGGGCAATTGCTGGCTTTAGGGAGAGGCCCGGTTTTTCAGACAGGCAAGGGAGGTCCCGTATTAGCGATTGAAACGGTGTTTTCCTAGTTTATGGAAATTTAGGTTCGATTAAGTGGGGATAAGACGACATTCGTAGAAGGATTTTCTTACTGAACTCATGTAACCCTGAGGAACTGGAGGAGGAGTTATGGGCTTAACGAAAGAAGCAAAAACGGCGGCAATAGAATCGCATCGGATTCACGACAAGGACACGGGTTCGTCTGAAGTGCAGATATCCTTGTTAACGAATAGAATTACGAGTCTGACCGATCATTTCAAGACACACAAAAAAGACCATCATTCCCGAAGGGGTCTTTTGCGAATGGTAAGCAAGCGAAGAAAGTTATTGGATTATTTGCGGCGTCGAGACGAGGGAAAATACCAATCCGTGATCGCTGCATTGGGCATAAGGAAATAAGACAGATACAGGTTTTAGGGTGAGCAGAATCAATGAGATGGGTGATCGATGCCCGGTTCTCAATGCGAAGCGAAGCCTCATACTCCATATCAATATATCCACTCAAGGATCAGAAAGGTTGAAACATGATTCATGTCGTTGAAATGGAAGTTGGTGGTCGCCCGCTTCGTTTGGAAACCGGTCGAATGGCCAGGCAGGCGGATGGTGCCGTATTGGCAACCTATGCTGATACCGTGGTGTTAGCTACGGCGGTCGCCTCAAAGACCTTGAAGGCTGACGCCGATTTCTTGCCTCTGACTGTCAACTATCAAGAAAAAGCCTACTCAGCTGGTAAAATACCTGGCGGATTTTTCAAACGGGAAGGGGCACCCAGTGAAAAAGAGGTGTTAACCAGCCGACTTATTGACCGGCCGATTCGGCCATTGATGCCGGAAGGTTACTTTTATGAAACCCAGATCATTGTGTCAGTACTTTCTATTGATCAGACGATGTCTTCGGACGTTATCGGCATTGTTGCCGCGTCGGCAGCCATGGCCATTTCAGACATTCCAGCCTGCGAACCTCTGGCAGGAGTGAGAATTGGAAGGGTGAACGGCCAATTCGTGGTTAATCCCGATAAGAAGGCACAGGAGGAAAGTGAGCTAAACCTCGTCGTGGCGGGAACCAAGGACGCCGTGATGATGGTCGAAGCAGGTGCAGATGGGCTTTCGGAAGACACGATGATTGACGCGATCGAACTGGCACATCGTGAAATCAGGAATATCGTCGCCAAAATTGAAGAATTACGAGCAAAGGCGGGGAAAGTCAAACGGGTGATGCAGGTGGAAGCCATTGACCCGGAAATTGAGCAAGCCGTGCGCAAAATCGCAGCCGCTTCCATTGGTGAAGCGATGTATATTCCTGCTAAGGCGGAACGACAAGATCGTTTCGCTCAAATTCTTCATGAAGCCATTGAGACAGTTGCCGGAGACGATGCTGATCGAAAAGCCAAGGTGAAAAAAGTATTTGCAAAATTGGAATATTCCGAAGTCCGGAGAATGATTCTGGAAACAAAGAAAAGAGCCGATGGCCGGGGTCTATCCGACATTCGTCCGATATCCTCTGAGGTAGGGATTCTTCCTCGCACGCATGGTTCTGCGCTATTTACCAGGGGGGAAACGCAGGCTTTGGCTGTGGTGACCTTGGGCACTTCAGATGATGAGCAACGGATTGATGCGTTGGAAGGCGAGTATTTCCGCTCATTTATGTTGCATTATAATTTCCCGCCTTTTAGCGTGGGTGAGGCAAAAATGCTTCGTGGTCCGGGACGGCGGGAAGTCGGGCATGGCAAATTGGCCCTACGGGCATTAGAGTCCGTACTTCCTTCCAAAGAAGAGTTCCCCTATACCATTCGGCTTGTCTCGGATATTCTAGAATCAAACGGGTCCTCTTCAATGGCTACGATTTGTGGCGGGGCATTAGCCATGATGGATGCGGGAGTACCCATCAAAAAGCCGGTGGCAGGAATTGCCATGGGGTTAATTTTAGAACAGGGTGGCGTAGCGATTCTTTCAGATATTTTGGGTATGGAGGACCATCTTGGCGATATGGATTTCAAAGTGGCAGGAACGCGGGATGGAGTCACAGCCCTGCAGATGGATATTAAGATTGCCGGAATTACCCCAGACCTGATGCGGAAGGCTTTGGCGCAGGCTCGTGAAGGGCGAATGCACATCCTTGGAAAAATGGATGAATGCCTGACGGTACCTCGTACCGAGCTGGCGGCCTATGCGCCCCGTATCACCACTATCCAGATCAAGCAAGATAAAATCAGGGATGTCATCGGGCCCGGGGGTAAAATGATTCGTAGTATCATTGCCGACTGTGGAGTGAAAGTGAATGTCGATGACTCAGGAGTCGTGACGATTGCGGCAGTAGATGGGGAGTCGGCGCAAAAGGCAATGGATATGGTTCTGAGGATTGTTGAAGAAGCGGAGATTGGGAAAATCTACCTCGGGACGGTGCGAAAAATTGTAGATTTT
This sequence comes from Nitrospirales bacterium, assembly GCA_039918695.1. Taxonomy (GTDB): domain Bacteria; phylum Nitrospirota; class Nitrospiria; order Nitrospirales; family UBA8639; genus Nitrospira_E. The sequence goes on from JBDSHB010000388.1 coordinate 3,480, forward strand.
GGGGCCTTTGTGGAAATTCTCCCTGGTATGGATGGACTTGTGCACATTTCGCAATTAGCTCCTCACCGTGTGGCCTCGGTCACGGACGAAATTTCTGAAGGTGAACAGATTCTTGTGAAGGTCCTGGAAATTGATCGACAAGGGAAGATTCGTCTTAGTCGAAAAGACGCCATGGCCGAACAGACGGAGAAGGATCAGCTCACCTCTTAAGCCTGTCCGAGTAACAAAGCGTGTATAAAAAAGTCATATTGGATAACGGAGTCCGTGTTGTCCTGGAGCGGATGTCGTCATTGAAATCCGTTGCCCTAGGGGTGTGGGCCACCGTTGGAAGTCGTTACGAAGGAAAAGGTGAGGGTGGCTTATCTCATTTCATTGAACATATGATGTTCAAGGGCACGTCAAAACGGACTGCATCTCAGATTTCCAATGAGATCGATGCCTTGGGTGGTGAAATGAATGCCTTTACCACTCATGAGGCCACGGCTTTTTACGTGAAGGTGTTGGATCAGCAAATGGGGCTGGCATTTGATCTCATCGCCGATCTGTTTCACCATTCAAGGTTTTCTGCCAAAGACATTGCAAAAGAAAAACAAATCGTCCTTGAGGAGATCCGTACCGTTCAGGATGACCCAGAGGACTATATTCATGAATTGCATGCCAAGGATATCTTCGGCTCCCATCCGTTGGGGCGTCCGATCTTGGGAGAGCCTGGGGTGATGAAGCGACTTAATCGCCAATTGCTCATCCAGTATCGACAACAGCACTACCGCCCAGAACACACGATCGTTGCCGTGGCCGGCAACTTTTCCTTTCCAGAAATCATTGATACCGTCAATACATATTTTGGTCAATGGAAGCGGAGCGGATATGACAAGTATCCCTCAACTATCCAGGAAACACCCTGGCCCGATCAGCCGCAGGAACGACAAAGTCTTCACGTGAAACCACTGGAGCAGGTTCATGTGTGTGTCGGGTTTAAGGGGTTGCCGGTGGGGCATCCGGATCGGTATGCGGGGCATGTTTTAAGCACGATTCTGGGAGGAGGAGTCAGTTCGCGATTATTTCAGGAAATCCGGGAAAAACGCGGATTGGCCTATACTATTTATTCTCATCTTTCAGGTTTTTTGGATGGTGGGACACTCACGGTCTATGCCGCTACACGCCCGAATGAAGTTGCAGCCGTCATTGACCGAATTTGTCAAGAAACCAAGAAGTTATGCCGTCGGGACGTGGTGAGCAAGGAATTGGAGCGAACCAAAACCCAATTAAAGGGAGGTTTGATGTTGGGATTGGAAGGAACGTACGGGCGGATGAATAAACTGGCAAAAGACGAAATGTATCAAGGGCGTCATGTCACCCTTCAGGAAATGGTCAAGGCCATTGATCGGATAACCCCTGAACAAATTCGGCAATTAAGCCAGAATTTATTTGATCTACAACAGTTTGTGGTTACGGCATTGGGACCCATCCCGAAAAGGGGAATTCCGAGGTGGGGATGAGCCCTAAGCCGCATCTTTTTCCGCTTGACAACCATGCCCTGGATGGGTAGCATGGGACCCTTTTAAAACTCTGATTTACCCTTTAAGAACTAAGGGTATAAGAAGCTTGGTAAATGTCGTTTCGAAGATAAACTAAAGGTCAAGTTGTTTTTTAATTTTTGTCATTCTAACACTGTAAGGAGGGAGCAGATGAAGAAGTCATCTCTACGTCGTGAATTGGTAGCTCTCTGTGCCATTGGCCTGTTGGGCCTTGGATTAGCAAGCGTTGGGTATGCTGCTGGTCCAGGTCCTGATAAGTCGAAAGGTGACCCAAATGATATCGCCAGCGTGGGTGATATTACTTATAAGGGCG
>JBDSHB010000389.1:0-5469 GCA_039918695.1 Nitrospirales bacterium
CCGGTATAGACTACCGTTTCAGCAGGCAGATTGTCGCGGGTCTGGTGGGAAATTTCTCCAACACCGATGGCGATTTCAGAGGCGGTGGGACGTTTAATACGAACTCGTTCGGCGGCATAGCCTTCGCACAGATTCTACCGACTGATCGGACATTTATCCAAATCACGGCCGGCTACACCAGCAACAACTACCTCGTCGCCCGCTTGGCGACAGCACAAGTGACCGCGGTCGCCATCGGAAACGACCGCATAGTTAATTCACTTGCGTCAAGCAATTCAAACGGGAATGTGGCGAATGTCGGCCTCCTCACCGGTTACGACTACTCTATTGGCCGCTTCCTCTTCGGACCACGGGTCGGCGGCAATTACAGTCAAACCCAGATCGGGAGCTATGCCGAGAACGGCGGAAACGGCATCGGATTACAATATAACGATCAAAACATTCACTCACTGCAAAGCACCCTCGGCGTCCAAGGATCTACGGCTTATAGCACAGGATTCGGCATCCTCGTCCACCAAGTCAATGCGGACTACATTCATGAGTTTGCGAATTCACAGCGACACATTGGAGTTCAGCTCACTGAAGACCAACGAGCCAATCCGACAAAGTTTGCGTTCCAAAACGAGGTCCCAGTCAGAAACTACTTCAATCTGGCCACCGGCCTAGTTGTTGTTCTTCCCAATGGCTGGCAACCGTTCGTAAATTTCCGAGCGATGGTCGGAAACAATCAATTCGATAATTACGCCGGCACATTCGGGTTGCGCATCGAACTCTAGCCGCAAGGGGTCTCGCAATGAGCAGGGCATCACTTACAGGACAAACTCACGTAATCATTCCGAGAGAGCACTATTATGTGTGGTCCCCCTAAAGAGGGATTGCATCAAGAGATCATAACCATCTAGAGTCCCGAAAACTTCCTCACCCTGGTACACGAGTACAAGGTTTTCATGGAATCTACCTGCTGAGTCGGCAACATTGTAACAGTCCACGTCGGATGTCCGCACGACAAGGAGCACTATGAAAATCAGAAGACCGGTCCTCACAGCATGGTTGCTACTCGTAGCACTGTTCGTCACAGCCTGTTCATCAAGCGATGCCCCTCCGGCCACAACCACAACTCCTCCGGCTGCTTCTAATGTAGTCGCCAATGCTGGCTCTGATCAGAACGTGGTCGTCGGATCCTTTATCACGCTCAACGGCAGTAAAAGCACGACCACGAACAGCCTTCAATTGTCTTATACGTGGTCCATGACAGTCAGACCGGCGGGGAGCACTGCAAGGTTGAGCGATGCCAACGATGTTGACCCGACATTCACTACAGACGTTGCAGGAACCTATGAATGCGAATTGGTCGTCTCCGACGGACAGGAAACCAGCTCGCCGGACAAAGTGACTATCACAGCCACAGCGGCCGGGACAAACCCACCACCCGTGGCCAACGCAGGACCCAACCGCTCCGTGTTTATCGGAAAGCTTACTTCCCTGGACGGGAGGGCTAGCACTGATCAGATCGGTGACCCTCTCAAGTACCGATGGACCTTCACAGGGAGGCCCCCGCTGAGCGCAGCTTCCTTGGTGAATGCCGATAAGGTCAATCCCAGCTTCACTCCCGATGTCGCAGGGCTCTATGTCATCCAGCTCGTGGTGAACGACGGGACGTCCGATAGTGCTCCAGCGTCCGTCAACATCACTGTATCAACAGAATCTCTTCCGACTGCGAAGGCCGGTCTCGACCAAATCGTGCTTCCCAACTCACTGGTCACTCTTGACGGAAGCGAGAGTAGCGATGCAGGAGGCGATATCCCCCTAAAGTATCAGTGGTCCTTGAGTACACCGGCTGGGGTAACTGCGACACTCAACAATCCCAACATCGCGAAACCGACCTTTACCCCACCAGTCGCTGGCGCGTACACGGCGCAGCTGATTGTCACGGACAGCACAGGGGCGAAAAGTGCTCCCGATACGGTGTTAATTACTGTTGGTCCACGAGCAAATGCAGGACCGGTTCAGACTGTTTCAGTAGGCGCCACGGTCCAACTCAATGGCAGCGGAAGTTTTGGCGCTGCCCCCCTCAGCTACTCATGGACATTCACCGCACCCCTGGTCGCCGGCAGCACTGCGGCATTCTTGCCAAACAACACAGTGGTCGACCCGACCTTCGTCGCCAATGTTGCAGGTACCTATATGATCAGGCTAACCGTAACCGATAGTGTGGGACGATCTGCAGTGGCGACCACCACAGTCACCGCTCAAGCCGGGCCGACTGCGAACTTCACCTTTGCCCCGTCAAATCCAGATGTCAATACGACCGTACAGCTGACGAACACCAGCACTGGGTCTTCGTTGGCATACACCTGGGAGTTTACAGAGCGCCCAACCGGCAGCGCGGCCCAGTTCTCGCCAAACGCTTCTGCGACGAATCCCACCTTTGTCGCTGATCGGGCAGGAGATTTTGACGTAAAACTCACGGCCCGAAACACCATCACCAATGCGACCGTTTCCAAGACCCAACCGATCGTGGTGAAGAACGTTTTTATTAATACCACTCCAACGGCAGTGATTAACGTGACCAGTGCTTTGCCGGCCAACGTCTGCAGTACCGTCAAGCTGAGTGGAACATCTAGCTCGGACCCGGGTGGCATCGTGGCTTCCTATCTCTGGACGCTGACGCGACCGAATGGCAGCGCAGCTACCCTCAGCAGTAACACGTCATCCACACCCGAGTTCAAGGCCGATAAAGCAGGTACCTTCGGCGTGCGTCTTGTCGTCACGGACGATTTAGGGGCACCCAGCCCACCAGCGAACATGAATATTGCCGCGCAACCTAACGCGATTGGCAAGGCGATATATGACACAACTGGCTTGCCTGGGATGACACCTACTCCCCCAGTTGTTGGAGGCCCCAAATGCATGGATTGCCATAAAGCGGGAAATCATGACACAGTTGATTCTACGTTTACTGCTGCGGACCTTAGCTTGTCGCAATATACAGTTCCGGTCATCAAGTCCAAATTGACAACTGCACATTTGGGAGGCAAGACAAACTTAGGAGACCCTGAGTTAACCCAAAAGATAACTGCACTAAGGCAGTTCTTGGATTCGACGTTGACGAATTGTCCGTAACCAAGCTCCATGCGGAGCAGTGGGTATTCGTACCTTCTAGACTATTTCAAAGATTGTCGGAGGAGGGAAGATGAGGTATCCATTGATACGGAAAGCAAACGCCAGATCTCTTGCAGCTGTTCTTGTAGTCTTCTTTATGGCCTCCTGTGGATCTGGGGATAATACGCCGGCAACTTCCTCTCCAGTCGTTCCCGCAGCAGCGGGCACCACTGTGCAAGTCTCTGTCGCAGCGCAGGATCCAGACGGCGATCAACTGCATTACCGCTGGGCCGCCAACGAAGGGACTATTACCAATGTCGATGCTCCGACGACCACTTGGGTCATTCCGCCAGGATCCGGCTTGCAGTTTGCCTATGTCGTCGCTTCAGACAACAAAGGGGGATATACCGAAAGCCGCGCGGCGGCTCTCACATTTGACCAAAGTCCACTGACAGTGGCGACTCCCGCCACGATTCCGACTTCTCCAGCCATCGGGAATTCCGGATTTGCCTGGGGTTCGGTGTTTTATAAACCCTCTTCATTCGGACGCAACGTGTATCTGCCGGGCGTCACGATTCGACTCTCGTTGAACGGGACACCAGCGGGATCGACGATAACGGATATGAAGGGCCAGTTTTTTATATCTAACTTGCCAAATGGGACATATACCATCACCTACCAAATTCCTGGAAGATCACAGGCAGCGTTTAAGAATTTCACTTCGATTCCAGTAGACAATACAAACCTTCCAACCAGTCCGAGCTCAGTCAGGTATGTCTCAGGGGAGATCGATCTTCCTGCAACCGTCAATGTTGCAGGGAGCGTTCGGCTAGCGGATCAAACATATTGCGGAATACACGATGAATTCTTTACCCATTCGAGCCTTCCGAATTTGTTGAGGGAGCCCATTTCTGGAACGGCGCAACTCATTAGTGCCTCTAATAGCCCGCTGAGTCCGCCATTCCCCGTCAATCATTACGGAGACTTTCTCATCCCGGCAAGCAGTGTGCCATCCGGAACTCAAGCGAAGGTTCGCATAAGCTGCGAGAATGCTCCAGTCCAGGATTCACCCACGATTACCTTGCCCTCTTCAGGACCGGTCAAGCTTCCCTCCGTCATGAGCCTTTCAAACAGCCGACCGATCGTCGGCACAATGAAGGTGCTTCTCAACGGGCAAGATGTTGGAAGGCCGGATCTTCCAAAGCCGCGGACTCTTTTTAGAAGCGTCAAAAACACGCCTCCAATTTTCGGTGATGATGCGCTCATCGCGGAAATCATTCATACCCCTGGCGACGATGCGTTCTTAACCTACAAGGGAATCGATACGAGGAAAAGCGCTTGTGCCTATTACCGCGCCATCGGTGCCGTTGAAGGGTGCGATGCCGATGGATTCCCTACGGGCGCACAATTGACGCTGGCTCAGTGGAAAAGCCAGTTCAACCTTTCTCCGTTTTCGAACGGAAATCCGGCGAATCCCATCGCCTCGGACGGCCAGGAAGTCAGACTCAATTTCATCAACAAGAACGATCTGAATTTCAGCCGGGAAATGCAGGGCGTCAAGCTGACAAACGGCGATGTCGTGGCCTACAATGTCTGCAATTACCCAGGGCCGCAGGATGTGACCGACCCTCTCGGGTCCCCGAAGGAAATTGGGACTGAAACACAAGCCGATATCGACTTGGCATTGGAGAACCTCCGCCGCGGTATCGGCATGATCGTCTGTGTCGCCATGGATAATTCGGTCATTCCTGGCGTGAATGGAGGACAGCCGTTTACGAAATTCTATACCTTCGGTCCGACAGGGAGACTCCTGCTCTCCGTGAGTCTCGACGGACGGCGAGAAAAATTCATGCCCGGAAGCTGCACCGCATGCCATGGCGGCGACGCCTATGGCGGCCGCTTTCCCAACGACGGGAGCGGAAGTCCGAACATGAAATCGCGCTGGCTTCCGTTCGACATGGCCAACTTGGAGTTTAGTTCGAAACAAGACGCGGGGGGCAATAATGCGGCAATAAAGACGCTCAACCAGCGTCTCATCGGACCCAATTTGGACGCACTGACGACGCCGAGGACCAAGGAATTAATCAATGGCTGGTACGCCGGGGGAAGCGCGATTCAGCAGGATTTTATTCCTCCCCTCTATACAGGACGAGCCGATCTCTACCATCAAGTCATACAAGGAAATTGTCAAACATGCCATGCCGCGCAGCGAGTGAACGAGAATACCAGTGATGTAGCAAAAAACTGTGGTGGTGGTACGGTCTTAGAACAAAATCACTCCATGGCGAACGCCCTTGTTCCTTTTGAACGAACTTGGCTTGATGCCACGTTACCTCCACTGTTGGGCTGCGGCAACAGCACCACACC
>JBDSHB010000390.1:0-8032 GCA_039918695.1 Nitrospirales bacterium
ACGGGACGCCGTTGAGCAAGGGCACGTCCAACTTCGGAAGGGCGTGACGACCGAGGATGTTTCCTTTGGTTTGTGGACCGGGGCTTTTGGGGCCTACGTGTTGATGTTTTCGGAAGTGAATCTGCAAGCTCTTGGAATTTTAGATCCGAGAATGGCGGTGTGGAATAACATTCATGCATTATTGGATGGGTTTGGCTGGCATCCTTTTTTTCATGAACTGGATTGGGAGCAAACCAGAATCCGAATTTGGAAAGAAATTTTTCCTCATGAATTTCAGCAAGCTGGTATCGCGTCAAACTGACTATTTTTTTGGCGTTGCGTGACTAAAGGTCAAAATTTGATTATTCGAGTGAAATGGTTAACGGGCAAAACAATGACACAAAATCCTCCAGGTCGTGGAGGAGGAGGAGGGCGGCAATCATAGAAAGGACACGCGAACTTGCGGACAACGGCGATTGAAGAACCTATTACCCCAGACACCTAAGGCTCGACGACTCACGTTTTTTCTTTGGACTCAAGAGTCATCCCCTTGGAGGAAAAGATGGGGAAAGGGTAAAATCAAGAAAGGAGTGACAGCATGTTCCAAGCAACCAGAACTGATGTTTTAAAGACAATTGTACTGCCTCTAACGCTTTCTTTGATGGTGTGTTCGTGCCTAGGTATACCTTCGAACGTTGGAGCGATGTTGGTCGCCGGGAACGTGTTGGGCGGCAGGGAATTGGGCCCCAAGCTTGATCTCACGAAAGAGAACAACGACAGGCTGCCTGATCCCCCCAAATGGGAAAAAAGATTGTTCGACGTCCCGCTTCTTCAGCAGACGCCCCCCAAGTATGATTTTCAGTGGAAGCACGGTCCAAATTTTTCTCTCAAAGATCCAGGGAGGTTACCGGGAATCCAATTGGGCGTCGAAATGCACAGTTTCCAAGCTTTGGAAACGGTCATCCCGGAAGGAAGCCTGCCGAAAGAGACCCACGTTAACCGTGACCGGCTGCTGCTTCCTCCCTCCCTCAATGCCCCTGACTATAACGGAGGATTTCTCCGGTTCACCTGGTAAAAGCCGAAATTGATTTTTCACCCTTGGGCCGCCGGCGCAAAATTGAGGTCCACTTGTCCGCTTTCGTCGAACGGGATGGTGAAGTCGCCGGGGGATTCAGCGAACGCTGTGCCTTTGAGGTGGTACCGCAGTTTAGCGTCCGAAGCATTCATTCCTTGAACCTGACGAAGAAAGCTGCCGGGACCCGTACTCACTTCTCCGGTGACCACCTCGGATTCCAAGCGCGGGACTATCACTGCACGAACGTCATTTGGATGCACACGCGTTTGAACCCCGGCCATGTGCCCTTTTGCTGGAAGATCCTGTTAAGTGGATTCACCCCTGCCTACCTCCACGAGCAGAGAAAATTGGACACCAATATTTCTTTTGAAGAATTGCAGCGTCGTTCCCCCATCAATGAGGGTCGGTACAAGGCGATCAAGCTACTGATTTTTCCGGCCGCATCCGTGCCCGTCTTCTTCCTCTCTAATATCCGCAATCAGGACTCTAGTTGATTGTTGCTTGGTAGCCCTTGTGCCAGTTCAGTTTAAAAAGTTTCCACGGACCGGTTGGATCTCCTCTCCTCCAGCGTTTACTTTAATTATGACCTTTGCTAGGCTCCCCGCCGCAAATCCAGGCGAAGATGTGAGGGAGTACCGTTCTATCGCCTACCCATTCATCATCTATCTACAACCAAGGAGTGTTAGCGTTATGAAGCAGTTCATCATGTTTACTATCGCCGCCGCCATCATGTGTGTGACTTCGGTTTTCGCGGAGAATGCACAAATCACCAATATGCAAATTTTGATTGATAAGGTCACAGCCGATAAGAAGCTGCTCATCGCCGGCAATATGGATTTGACGGACAAAGAATCTACAGATTTCTGGCCACTCTACGAGGGCTATCAAAAAGAACTGGAACAGTTAAATCAGCATTTGGGCGGACTGATCAACGAATATGCGGATGCCTACAATAAAGGGTCGGTGCCTGATAAAGTGGCCAAAGATCTCATCAACGAATCAATCAAAACTGATGGGGCGGAAGTCAAAATGCGGAGGGAATATGCTGAAAAGCTTAGCAACGTCCTTCCGGCTCATAAAGTGGTTCGCTATCTGCAAATGGAGAACAAGATCCGGGCAGCAATCAAATTTGATCTCGCGGCCAATATTCCGTTGATGGATTAGTCGAGGATTCAAGAACGTCTTCTGGTTTGTGCCTCAGCAAGAATGGTATAGGTTGAGTTCCTCGGTTTCTGCAGACTGGGCCGACTTGCTCCTCCGGGAATGGAGGAGTGAGTCGGTCGTCCGAAGCTCGGGAAGGTGGGCTGACAGGACCAATGATTTAATCGTCAACCCTTCAATACGCAAACAATTTCAATTCTGGTTTTTCATCTATCAACCTGCCCAGGAAGTCAGACGGATTTTGTTAGTGCATGCACTGAATGGTGTCGCACTCATTCTGTGTGTCACTGATTCATTGGCCAAAGGCACCACGGGTGTGGGGATCCCGTGACGATACACGTTGTCGGGATTTAGTCTGTCCTGTTTTGATAAAAAACCGATTGCCTGCTTGAATCATGTACCTGTCAAATTTTCTTTTAATTCATATTGACAATTTTGGCGGCTACGATGGATTGACGGGGTGGGACGACCAATCCGGGCGGGGGTCATCATTTCGTGGAGTGATGTTGAGGAAGCCATCCCGTATTGGCCCGAAAAAGTATGATCGCAGACCTGTCTGCTGAAAGGCCGAACAGCATGTGTAGGGTCCAAGGCCGGATTCATTCACTGTTCTTTCGATACCCGGGTTACTTTATTCTTTCTAACAGGGTTCTGGAGGAAATCATGAAAACTATTCGCTGGTGGTATGGCTGCGTGGCCCTGGGTCTCACTGCCTGTGGCGGGGGGAATCTTCAACAAATGGATGCGACGCCCTATGTTGATCTGATCGAACGTCCGAATGGTGAATGCCCTCAGTCGAAACAAGAGCAGGGCATTATGAATAAACATCCCGATGCGACTATCCTCGCAACCGTTTCCGAAGTCACAGGAGCCAACGTGGGCACGACCGCCCAAATATCGGTGAAAGCAAATAAAACGGTGTATCTCGGGTGTACTATCCTGCCGACAGGCCAAAATGCCGATCGAAAGATTTTGAATGTCCAATTTGAATAAGCGATTTCAGGGCCACATCACACGTGTGGTCCTGGACATTCCAGCAGGGCATTCTTCAGAAAGGGAAGAATCATGAATCAGTTTTTTTCGGTGAGAGTCCGATTACACCTCCTGAGTTTACTCTTGGTGGGAATATGGCTCCTGCCGCCATCAGCTCAAGCCGGGGGGGCTCTTTCTGACAGAGATCGGCACACCGGACGTGGGACTTGCTGGAGCGGGATGGGCGGCTCGCGCCCAGGATGCCTCAACATTATTTAAAAATCCCGCCGGCATGTCCCTCTTGAAGGGTCCGCAATTTCAGGGCGGTACCCAACTTTTGTATGGCGATATTGGATTCACCTCCAACGGCAATTTCACCCCGTCCGGCGGGGGAGGCGGGAATCCTATCGATGTGTTTCCCGGAGCCAGCGGATTTTACGTGCATCCCCTGGGAGATGATTGGAGAGTGGGCTTTGGCATATTTTCCAATTTCGGTTTGGGATTAAAATACACAGGGGAATGGGTCGGTCGCTACTACGTGACAGATGCGCTGCTGGCCGGAGTCAGTTTCATGCTCACCGCGAGCTATCGTGTGAATGAATATCTGTCTGTCGGCGGAGGGGTCAACGTGATGCTTGGCGCAGTCAAACAAACCGTTGGGATCAACAATCTCGCTAGTACCAGTGATGGGCAAATGCAAATCAAAGATCAGGCGGTCGGGGTGGGAGGCAATATCGGCGTCATGTTCATGCCGACCCGGGGGACACGCTTCGGGCTCACGTATCAATCTCCCATTGACTTGAATTTTTCCGATAAGCCGAAATTTACGAATCTTGGACCCATCGGCACCGCCCTCCAGAATAAGGGCCTGCTGAATAATAAATTGGATGTCGGCATCACCGTCCCCCAATCGCTCATGTTCAGCGCCTACCACGACCTGACCGGGGCATGGGCTGTCATGGGTGACTTTGGATGGCAGGACTGGTCTGAATTCGGGAAGGTGGATATCGGCGTGAATACGGCAAACCCGACCAGCCTCATCGCCAACCTGAACTATCAGGATACCTGGCATGTGGCACTTGGCACCCAATATCGCTTGAACCCTGCATGGGTGTTGTCGACCGGTTTTGCTTACGATAGTTCCATGGTGAAGGATAAAAATCGCACCCTCAGCCTTCCCGTCGGCGAAACCTACAAATTCGGACTTGGAGCCCTCTGGCAAACGACGCGCACCCTCAATCTTGGCTTCTCCTATGAACTCGCCTGGGTGGGAGATATGCCTGTTGATCAAAATCGAGGACCACTGGCCGGCCAGGTTTCCGGGGACTTTAAGAATTCTTCGCTCCACTTTTTTGCATTGACGGTGACCTGGGGAGAAGGGGTGAAGATGGGACCGGGAGGAGCCTAACGCAACCGTCGTTTGCGAAGCCGGCACGACATCATGGCAGGGGTGGACCGTTGATCGGTTCATGAGTGATCCCTTCTTCATGCACGACGATCATGACAACATGAGAGAACGAATGACTCTGACTGTTCGCTCAGGCATCGGGTGAAGGGTTCGAGAAGCGGCGCAACCTGAACCATCGTGTGATGAGAAAGAGCAATCACGCCATGGATCCGGGTCTCTTTCGGGTCCTCCATCATCAGTCGATCTCCTTCTTCACGGCGCTACCATTTCCTGCCTTGTCGTCGATAAACATTCCATCGCTCCAAAGATTCCTTTCCGTCCGATGAATAACAGGCTCCTAGTGGTGGGTCTCGGACTTTACGAGAGCCGGGACCGTGGTGATGAAAACCGAAACTCGCCTGTTCACCAAAACCTGCGGCGGTCAAACAGCCATTCAGAAAGTCTTCCTCAGACGCACTCTGTACTCAAACCGGAACCGGGATGGCTCATGCCGCACAACACATTCTGCACAATCAGGAAAAAAGGAAGGCGGCGTTGAAAGAACCATGAGTCGAATGTGAGTAAACATGGCTGATGGTTCCCGGCTCACGTTGAAGATTTTCTCGTTTTCTCTGTGAAATGGGTTCATTGAACAGGGTCATGGAAGGGAAGAAAGTTAGGCATTTTTGCTATCCCTTGGATATAGTGGGAGTCGTGAATAGGACCGTGAAACAATCGGACTTGAACAAGAGAGAATCAAATTTGAGGAGAACAGATGACAGATCGACCATACGCCCGTATTGTTTTCATACTGCTTCTCACGATCATCGTTGGTGGTTGTGCCCTCTTTGTCGGGGTACAGCTGGATCAACAATTCGGGCCTTCTTCGCCGCAAAACCGGCTGACGAAAACAACCGGGGTGACAACAGTCAGCTATCGGCAGGATGTGAAACCGATTCTTGAGGCCCGATGTATCGTGTGTCATGGGTGTTACGATGCCCCGTGTCAACTCAATCTCAGTGCCCATGAAGGGATTGAACGCGGTGCCAATAAAGAACTGGTGTATAACCCGGGTCGATTATTGGCCATGGAACCCACCCGGCTTTTTGTCGATGCGCATTCACCTTCCGAATGGCGGGAGAAACAGTTTTTTCCGGTATTAAACGAACGGGTGCAGACCAAAGAGGCCAATCTCCAAGCGAGCCTAATGGCGAAGATGTTACTCCTGAAGCGGCAGCACCCGCTTCCCGCAGTCAGCCCGCTCCCACCCAGTTTTGATTTTGGCATCGAGCGGGCTCAATCCTGCCCAACGATGCCGGAGTTTGACACGTTCGCCGGCAGCAAACCCTTATGGGGGATGCCCTATGGTTTACCCGGTTTAGGCGAACAGGAACATGCCACGTTAATGACGTGGTTGGAGGAGGGCGCGGCCGATGAAGCGCCAGCCCCGGTGAGAGCAGGTACCCTTTGCAACATCTCGGAGTGGGAAACGTTTTTGAATGGCGAGACACCGAAAGAACAATTAATGAGCCAGTACCTCTACGAGCATCTCTTCCTGGCCCATCTGTATTTTGATGACCTCGCCCCCAAGCAGTTCTTTCGTCTCGTACGATCCACCACCCCTCCTGGTGAAGCCATTCATCTCATTGCCACCAGACGGCCTTACGATGACCCGAAGGTGGATCGTATCTTTTATCGCTTTGAGCCGGAACGGGCCACGATTTTGGCGAAAACCCACATGCCGTATGTGCTCAATAACGAGCGAATGTCCCGCTATCGCACCCTCTTTTTAGAACCAACGTACGGGGTGCAAGCCTTACCGTCTTATGATCCCGAGGCGTCGGCCAACCCCTTTGAAACCTTCAAATTGATTCCGGTGAAATCCCGGTATCAGTTTTTGCTCGATGAAGCCCGGTTTACCCTGATGAATTTCATCAAGGGGCCTGTCTGTCGAGGACAGGTGGCGCTCAATGTGATTAATGAACGATTCTGGATCGTCTTTGCAAATCCCGACAGCCGGCCCCTTGCCCATGTGGCCAAGTTTCTTGAAATAGAAGAGAAGAATCTTCGGATGCCCACAGTCGAGCAGAGCAACGCGACACCCCTAAGGACCTGGCTGAAGTATTCTCAATTAGAAAAGAACTATGTGGCCGGCAAAATCAAGTTTATACAACAACATCTTTCGACACCGGAAGCCATTTCACTCGACCTGATTTGGGATGGCGATGGTCAGAATGACAATGCGGCGCTCACCGTGTTTCGACACCTGGATAATGCGACGGTCGTGAAAGGTTTAGTTGGCGAGGAGCCCAAGACGCTGGTGTTGCTGGGGTATCCCTTGCTTGAGCGCATACATTACTTGCTGGTTGCAGGGTATGACATTTATGGCAATATCGGTCATCAGTTAAATTCCCGCCTGTATATGGATTTTTTGCGAATGGAGGGGGAGCTGGATTTTCTCACCCTGCTCCCGGAACGTACGCGAACCAAAGAATGGAAGTACTGGTATCGAGACGCCGGGGATAACCTCGAAGATTTTGGTGCGGGGTATTTCAATAGCGTCCATCGACAGACAGGGATTCAGTATCGCACGGCAGAACATAAATTAGAATTGATCGGGATGGTACGCGAACGCCTCGCGCCGGTCTTGCATGCGCCGTATGCTCTAGAGAAGTTCGGCAATAGCCATGTCCGTCAACAGTTGGAAAAATTATTGCACCTGCAAGGAAAAGCCGTGTCCTGGTTGCCGCAAAACGCCATCTTAATAATCGGCGGGTCCAGCTCTCAGGTGGTGACACTCATCCATGATAACGGGCTGAGCAATGTGTCCCATCTGCTCTTTGAACAAGAACGGCGTTTGCCGGAAGAAGATACCCTAACCGTGGTGCGAGGGTTTTTGGGCGCCTATCACAACGCCTTCTACCAGGTGGAGGAATCAACGTTGGAAGAGTTTGTCAGCGCCGTGGAACACCTCGGAAGTGAGGAGGATTATCAAGCCCTGCTCAATCGTTTTGGTGTCAGACGAAGTGATTCTGATTTCTGGAAGCATAGTGATGCCATACAGGTTGCCTATCAGAACGAGTCCACCATTGAAGCAGGTCTGCTTGACTATAATCGTCTGGAAAACAAGTAATAAGTGGCGAGGGGATGATAATGTTTTCACAGATGAAGACCATCCCCATTTGTATAGGGATAATTAAATGACCACCCTCCTATGAAAAAGCGGCGTTGGGCAATGAACAAATTGCGCCACACAATAACCGGAAGGGTCACCGGAAGAGGATCATCGGTGGCAAGACGCTGGAGTGAAATTCGCTCAGACTTACCGCGTGATCCACGACCAACAGGATGAAGAAGGCCGGCAGGCTCTACAGGGACGCGCTGGCGTGCATGAACAGGAAAGAAACAGCTCCCGGTTGAGAATAAGATTCGCCTGAAAGCCAGAGAGGAACAATGGC
>JBDSHB010000391.1:0-5848 GCA_039918695.1 Nitrospirales bacterium
CATGGTAATGCCGTTGAGGACATGCACCGTTTGCTTGCCCATTTGAAATGAGCGACAAAGATTGTCAATAAAGACCAATGGCAATGGCACTTGAGGAGTGAATTCTGAGTCGATTGGGTTATTCATAACGAAGTGCGCTGACTGGGTCTAACTTCGCCGCTTGCCATGAGGGATAGAACGTGGCGGCAAAACTGATGAGGATGGCCGAAGTGGCTACCAACAGCACATCCAACGGCAGGATATGCACGGGAATGCGGGAAATGTAATAGACGGAGGCATCGAAGGTCCAATAGTTCTGGATGAGCCACAAAAAGGTATAGCCGAGAGGAACCCCAATGCCGGTTCCCACGATACCGATCACCAACCCGTTTAGCATGAAAATCCGCATGATGGCCCCTGGCGTGGCACCCATGGCTTTGAGGATGGCAATTTCACGTTGTTTCTCGTTGACAATCATGGTCAAGGTCCCCACGATATTGAACGACGCGACCAGGGTGATCAAGACCAGCAGAAGAAACATCATGGTCTTTTCGAGTTTTAATGCCGAAAACAAATTTCGATTTAATTGCATCCAATCACGCGCGATAAAGATGTGGCCGAGTGTGGCTTCCAGTCGTTGGGCAATCTGCTGCGCCAAAAATACGTCGTTGACTTTGACTTGAATCCCGGTGACCGTCTCACCGAGATTGAAAAATTTCTGGGCTTCTTCCAGACTGATATACGACAACGAAGAATCATATTCGAACATGCCGGATTCGAACACACCGACAACGGTGTAGGGCCGAATTTTAGGTGTCATGGTCAACGAGGTCATGGGGCCGACAGGGGACACGACGTTGATGGTATCGCCGATAAACACGCCAAGCCGAAAGGCCAGTTCCTTTCCCAAAATAATTCCTGGCGGATTGGAAGGCGCAGGAGTGGGGTTGTCCTGGTCAGAATTGGGAGATGTTGATGTGGGTGGAGTAAAAGGGCGAGTCAAGTCAGCCAAATCCCCAAATTTCATGTTGGCTTCTAAATCGGTCACGCGTGTTTCCTGGGAGGGCTGAATGCCTCGGAGGATGATCCCTTGCACGGCCGTTTTGGAGGTGACGAGCACTTGTTTGAAAATAAACGGGGCAGCGGCTACCACATCGGGGACGGCTTCAATCTGATCGACCAGGTCCGCATAGCCTTTCATGTCATTGCTACCACGTTCCTGTACGATCACATGCGCGGTCGTTCCAAGAATTTTCGATTGGAGATCCTCCTTAAAGCCGGTCATGATGCCAAGCGTGCCAATGAGAGCTGCGACACCAAGGGTGATCCCGGTGATGGAGATAAACGTGTTCAGCGAAATCGTTCGTTGCCGACGTTTGGCCCGAAGATACCGCAGCCCGATTAATATCTCATACGGGAGGGTCACAAAGGCCGATCCGGTCGAAGTTGGGGAAAGAGAATGACATCGCGAATCGAGGCCTGATTGGTGAGTAGCATGACGAGTCGATCAATCCCAATGCCTTCTCCTGCTGTGGGAGGCATGCCATATTCGAGGGCTCGAATGAAGTCCTCATCCAGATAATGGGCTTCGTCGTCTCCCGCATCCCGCAAGGCCACTTGGGCCTCAAAGCGTTGTCGTTGGTCCAACGGATCGTTTAACTCCGAAAATCCATTCGCTAATTCCCGTCCACCGATAAAGAGTTCAAAGCGGTCTGTCAGGACCGGGTTGGATTCTTTTTTTCTGGCCAACGGGGAAATTTCGATAGGGAAATCAGTAATGAAGGTTGGTTGAGTCAATGTTGGCTCGACTGTGGCTTCAAAGAGGTTGACGAGGATGTCGACATGGCTGGCTTGCGGAGCACAATCAACGCCTAACCGTTTTGCCGCGTCCACGGCTTTCTTATGATCGGACAAGACCTCAGGATCCAACTGGTTGACCTCGACGATCGAGTCCAAATAGGGCACCCGGCGCCAGGGCGGTGCCAGGGAAATGCTTTGGCCCTGGTAATCCACCGTTGGGCCTCCGCATATTTCCAGACTCAAGGTGTGAAACAACTGTTCGGTCAGGTCCATCAGATCATGATAATCCGCATAGGCCTGATAAAATTCCAGCATGGTAAATTCAGGATTGTGAATGGTGGAAATGCCTTCATTGCGGAAATTGCGGTTAATTTCAAAGACGCGACGGAATCCCCCGACGATGAGGCGCTTGAGGTATAACTCGGGTGCCACACGCAAATATAAGTCCACGTCGAGGGTGTTGTGATGGGTCACAAACGGGCGTGCCGTGGCTCCGCCGGGGATGGAATGCATCATCGGCGTTTCCACTTCGAGGTATTCTCGTTCCGTGAGAAACGAACGAATGATATTGATGATTCGACTCCGCGTGCGGAATACCTGGTGCACCGATGGATTGGCAATCAAATCCACATAGCGTTGCCGATACCGGGTTTCGATGTCGGTGAGTACGTGCCATTTTTCAGGGAGAGGCCGTAACCCCTTCGTGAGAAAAGTGAGAGTATGGACTTCCACCGTGAGTTCGTCGGTTTTGGTGCGAAATAACTTGCCTTCGACTCCGATCCAATCCCCTAAATCAAACGACTGGGAAAGTTCGTAGGACTGATCCCCAAGCAGATCTTTCTTAAGATAGACCTGGAGACGATGCCCTTCTTCCTGTAAGGCCGCGAATGCGGCTTTTCCAAAACGGCGCATGGCCACAATGCGTCCGGCCACTGTGCACGCTATCGGGGTGCCTTCAAGCTCTTCTTTGGTCGAGTCGGTATACGATTGGAGAATGGTCTCAAGCGTGTGGGTGGTGGGAAAACGTGTACCAAAGGGACGGAGGCCTCCATCCTCAAGCGCGTGAAGTTTTTCCAGCCGTTGTTGTTGTTGTTCGTTTAATTCTTCCATAACTGACATGGCTTTACTAATTCATAGAGGTGAATATCTTGATGGTCGTCTCCTCAGCACATGGAACACGAATGTGTCGGTGATGAATCATGAATGCCGGGTAACGGATGTGGATGCTGTTAATTGGCCGGCATGTGTGAAGCTTTCGAGGCCTTCATCGTTAAATACGCTTCAATGAAAGAGTCTAACGCTCCATCCATGACCGCAGCGACATTGCCTGACTCATGGTTGGTCCGGTGGTCCTTGACCATTTGATACGGTTGGAACACATACGAGCGAATTTGGCTACCCCAGGCAATATCTTTCTTTTCTCCAACAATATTTTGAAATTCAGCGTCCTTCTTTTGTTGTTCCAGCTCATACAGCTTCGCTTTTAACACCCGCATGGCGCCGATTCGATTTTGCAATTGCGACCGTTCATTTTGGCATTGCACCACGGTTCCCGTGGGAAGATGGGTCATGCGAATAGCGGTTTCCACCTTGTTCACATTTTGTCCGCCCGCCCCGCCCGCGCGAAAGGTATCGATTCTCAGATCCTTATCGTCAATCACAATTTCAATATCGTCGTCCAATTCCGGATAAACCCCCACTGCAGCGAACGAGGTATGTCGACGCTTGTTGGCGTCAAAGGGGGAGATCCGTACCAGCCGGTGCACTCCAGCCTCTGAATGCAGGTATCCATAGGCCAATGGACCGGCAATCGCCAAGGTCACGCTTTTGATACCGGCTTCATCCCCGGGTTGCAGATCGATGGTTTCCACTTTGTATCCGCGTTCCTGTGCCCATCGAACATACATGCGCATGAGCATCTGTGCCCAGTCCTGGGATTCGGTTCCCCCTGCTCCGGGATTAATGCTGAGAATGGCATTATTCTGATCATGTTCGTCCGATAACAGTTGCTCCAAGCGCCAAGCTTCCAGCGTGGCCTCAATGTCTTTGATGCCCTTGCTCCACTCAGCTTCTAGTTCAGGATCGCCCTGTTGGCCAATCAGGTCAAGAATGGCGAGAAGGTCATCCCGTTGCTGGTCGAGTTGGTGAAGGCGTGCGAGTTGGCGTTCGATCTCGGATTGACGTCGTCCGGCTTTGGCGGCCTGACGGGGGTTGTTCCAAAAATCTGGTTGGGAGGTCTCCCGCTCGAGTTCTTCCAGTTCAGTTGTTAGCCGAGGAACGTCAAAGATACCTCCGGAATTCCAGAATGTAGTCGTTGATTTTTTCCATTCGAATGCGAATATCTTCCAGCATGGGCAGCACTCCTCTCGTGGCTATATCGGTGAAGACCGTGACTTGCGCGTGGAAAGCGGTGTGGTAAACCGACACCAAGTGAACAAAATACCAGCCATTATAACACAACCCCAACTAAAGACATCCCCAAATTGAGTGTAAAAGGTGGGTGATGAGGAACGGAGTGGCAATAATCCCGTCACCGCCTGTTCTGAGAAAATTGATGTCCGGGAAAGAATGCGTCCGTCCGGGGCAATGAAGCCGGAAATGCCGGTGTTGGCGGCTCTGGCAAAAGCCAGATGATTTTCCACGGCACGAAAGACGACCATGCCGAAATGTTGATACGGCGCAGCAGAATCCCCGAACCAGGCATCATTGGTAATCGTGACGAGAAAATTAGCATCCTCCTGGGCCATCCGGCGAACCAGGTCCGGGAAAATCACCTCGAAACAAATAGCCACTCCGAATCTCGGACCACTGTCGTGGGGAACCGTTGGGACTTGCATGGTCATGACTCCCTGACCGGATTTGAAGTCGCCGATCCCCACCACGAGCTTATCCAGAAAAAAGAGAATGGATCGCAAGGGAATGTATTCCCCAAATGGCACCAGATGCCGTTTGTCATACCGGTCTGAGACCAGTCCCGCAGCCGTCACTAAAAAGGCACTGTTATACAAATACGGACGGCCGTCTTGTTGAAATCGAAGTGTGGGGCTGCCAAATAGCAACGAGCTGTTCGTGTCTTTCGCAATATCGAGGACCTGACTCTGGTAGACGGGTTCCTGCTCGAAGAGGAACGGTGTGGCCGCCTCCGGCCAAATGAGCAGATCGGTATTCTTCCCAGCTTCCTGGCTGAGCGAGGTGTAGCGTCGAAGTGTCTCATCCCGATAGGCCTCGTTCCATTTGACGGCCTGGTCAATGTTGGCCTGGACCAAACCAATCGACAGAGTGGGTGCCGAGACGTCGAGGTCGGCTTGTTCCTGCACCCGCCAGGTTCCATAGGAAAGGACGAGGATCAGAGTGCAGCCAAAGCCTGCCACGGACACCCAGGGTCCTGGAAGGGCCAATCCTCGTGTTTTGCCATAGATCCATAACAGAAGAGAGGTCAGAGCAACATTGCCCATGATGATTAAAAATGACACACCATAGACACCCGTCACGTCGGCAAATTGAATGACGGAAAGCCATTGATATTGGGAATAGCCCAAGAGCGCCCAGGGAAACCCGCTCAGCGCATAGGTTCGCACAAATTCCAAGGCGACCCATAGGGCAGGGGCTCCAAGCCACAAGAGATTGGGACATGCGTGTTGGAACTTGGCATATCCCCAGCTATAGATGCCCATGTATAAGCCAAGATAGGCAGACAAAAGGAGCATCAACAAGGCACTCACTATGAACGGCACTTGACCAAATTGATGCATGGCGGTGATGACCCATGTCACGGTTCCCGCAAAGGCGACGGTTCCCGCGAGCCATCCATAATACAAAGCGCGTTTTGGCGGGAGGTCCTGAATGAGAATATGGAGTGGAACCAACGCCAACCAGGCCAGCCATCCGGGACCAAATGGGGGGAAGCAGAGTGGATGAAGAATGCCGGTTAATGCGATGGCAAGAAGAGACGCCAACGGCTTACGAGAGGGAAAGGATGAAGGTGGAATGGCCTGCCCCACGTTTACCAGGGAGCAATGATTATCTTCAGGGGCGAGCCCTGAAGTCTTATTAGGTGTGGACTCATAAA
>JBDSHB010000392.1:0-6143 GCA_039918695.1 Nitrospirales bacterium
CAGGATTTTTGCTTTTTTGTTATTTTTGGTTTGACTTAAATGCGCAAACGATTCGGCCAACGCGAGAAACTCTCCGAGTGAATCCCAGCGCAAATGTCCTTCTTTGACAAATTGCTGTACATGCTTCGGCGCGGATCCTCCGGCCCCCGTCTCAAACAATCCCCCACCATTGATCAAGGGAACGATAGACAACATTTTGGCGCTCGTACCCAGCTCCAAAATCGGGAAAAGGTCGGTGAGATAATCCCGAAGCACGTTTCCAGTTGCCGAAATGGTATCGAGACCGTCTTTTGCACGTTGAAGGGAGAACTTCATGGCATCCACAGGCGCCATAATCTGAATATCCAACCCCTTCGTATCGTGATCCTTCAAATAGCGATTCACTTTTTCGATCAACTGCGCATCGTGTGCCCGATCTTTATTTAACCAGAACACCACAGGAGTTGAGGACGCTCTGGCTCGTTTCACAGCCAGCTTCACCCAATCTTGAATGGGAATGTCCCTGACCGTACATGCCCGAAAGATATCGCCTTTCTCCACTTCCTGTCGAAGAACGGTCTTGCCCGCTCCATCAATGACACGGATGGTCCCATCGCCAAGCGCTTCGAATGTCCTATCGTGAGACCCGTACTCCTCCGCCTTTTGTGCCATTAGACCGACATTGGGCACGCTCCCCATCGTCGCAGGATTGAATTCACCATGCTTCTGGCAGAATTCAATGACCGCCTGATAAATGCCGGCATAACACCGGTCTGGGATTATGGCCTTGGTATCATGTTCTTTGCCATCCGGACCCCACATTTTCCCAGATGTCCGAATCGACGCGGCCATCGAGGCATCAATGATGATGTCACTCGGCACATGAAGGTTCGTAATACCCTTGTCAGAATCCACCATCGCCAAAGCAGGGCCATTCTTTAGTGCCTCCTGAATGTCCGCTTTGATTTCCTCTTGTTGGGCGGCAGGCAATTTGCCAATTTTGGCATACACATCCCCAAGCCCGTTGTTCGGATTCACGCCCAGTTCGCTAAAGACCTGCTCATATTTCTTAAACACATTTTCAAAAAAGACCGTCACGGCATGTCCGAACATGATGGGATCCGACACCTTCATCATGGTCGCCTTCAAGTGCAACGACAACAGAATGCCGCTCTTTTTGGCGTCTGCAATTTGCTCCTTAAAGAATTCTCGCAACGCGCTCACGCTCATTTTCGTGGTATCGACCACATCGCCTTCGTCGAAAACCACATTATCTTTCAATACTTTGACAGTTCCATCTTTCGCCATGAATTCAATGCGTCCCTTGCCAGCCGCTTGTTCCGTGATGGTCGCAGATTTTTCATTGCCGAAAAAATCTCCGTCGGACATGTGCGCCACATGGGTTCGTGAGTCTTTGGTCCACTTTCCCATCTTATGAGGGTTCTTTTTGGCATACTGCTTGACTGAAGCTGAAGCCCGACGATCGGAATTCCCCTGCCGCAATACAGGGTTGACCGCGCTTCC
The DNA here is from genome assembly GCA_039918695.1 of Nitrospirales bacterium. Lineage (GTDB taxonomy): Bacteria > Nitrospirota > Nitrospiria > Nitrospirales > UBA8639 > Nitrospira_E. The sequence goes on from JBDSHB010000392.1 coordinate 1,504, forward strand.
CTTTACTTTGTCATATTTGGCTTTGATGTCTTTTTCTTCATCGGTTTTAGGGCTTTCGGGGTAGTCAGGAACCGCATAACCCTGGGATTGCAATTCAGTAATTGCACCCTTAATTTGTGGAAGCGATGCACTGATGTTTGGCAATTTAATGACGTTGGCATCGGGCTTCTCAACCATTTCACCTAATTGAGCCAAATCATCCGGTTGCCGTTGCTCCGGCTTGAGCTTGTCAGGAAATTGCGCAAGAATTCTTCCCGCGAGAGAGATATCTTTGGTGCCAACAGTCACACCTGCCGCTTTAGCAAAAGACTGAATGATTGGAAGGAACGATCCGCTGGCCAGCTCAGGCGCTTCATCAACTTTCGTGTAAATAATGTCTGGTTGTACACTCATGGCATTTACCCCGTTAAAAGTTAACTAAGAACACATTTTCCCTGGAAAGACCCCGCTTAAAACACACCATTGAGGATCTACAAGCGGTTAAAGGATGAAATTTGTAAACCAATCCCCATGCCGTCGCAAGAAGGCCATTGTAAGAAGGGTTTCACGCTTCTGCAATCAATCAAAGGACCCATGTGGCCACGAATCAAAAGTCTTATGCAAGATGCGGAAAAAGGGAAAGGGTGTGGAGATTTCAACCGAAAAAGAAAACTCTCTTAGAAACAGGAAGTTAGGAAAATTTTTGATAGGAGCCCTTGCAAACGACTTTCATGAAATTTATCAGTTGAAAGATAGAAAAGTCCTTGAGAAACTCCTAGAGAAGTTGTTGCCAACTGATGGTAGCAACCGGAAGCACTCGAAGGGACGCGGCAATCGGACAAGTATCCAGAGTCACCTTCACCTCGCCATTCAGTATTTGCACCTGGTCCGCCAAGAGGGCACCCTGAATGACTGAAGTCCCAATTCCACCATCAAACGTGACTTGTCCAGAGACGATGATGATTCCTTCCCAATGAAAAGGCGCGGAAATGTTTAGGTTCCCCGTTACCAAAAGAAAGCCATATCCATTGAGATTCTGAACGGCAAGTCGGCTTGAAAATCCCCCTGCAAGCGGTTCGGCATATGACAGAGCAGGATTCCCTGGTGCTCCAAGATTCACACTGACAAGATCTCCTGAAATGACCTGAGCGCCCCGCTTAAGGCTATCCAAAGTCTTGACTAAATCCAGGGTTTCCATGCCCACTTGTGGCGTCGGAGGATTTCCTGTGAAAGTGGCGGTTCCCGCCAACGCACCTGCAGGGCCCAACCACACTGGCGGCCTCCCTCCCGGCAGGAGTCCACAGTCATCAAAGCCTTCCACGACTGCGGTTCCTCCAGCGAATACGACCTGACTATTCGCATATACCGGTGCCAGCAATGGTGGGCCAGGGGGGTGTGCCACCTCCACTTGAATCAGGGATGCGGCCCCTTCTACCTGACCCTGGCTGGTGATGATTTCGACCGGGGAATATGGTGTTGGATTTGCTGATGTAAATAACGTGGGCGTGAGTCCATTTCCTGATGCAAATCCAAAGAAAACCACGTTGCCTCGGTTATTTATTGAATGGGTCGCAATATTTCCATCCCCATCTTGATAGTGAAGGGTCAGAGAACTGTGCCCAGCCCGTTCTGCATCATACTCGGTTTTATGACGAATTTTAGTCCAATAAGGCAGAGTAGTTTGCACACTATTGGGAAGAACCACCGTATTAATGAGGTTACCACTCAGAGGAAAATAGTTGGTGAACAACCCTGAATATTCCATATCATCCTGTGGTTTCCAGTCAGGGTTGGACAACACATAGGCGGACCAATTTGCTTGCAGAATGGGAGAAGGATCGCCGAGATACTCTGGGTTTGATAAAGAAGAACCACCTAAACGAATGGCTGTTTCTGCAATGCCCGCCTCTGCAGCATAGAACGTTGCCATCGCCCTTCGGAAATTTCCACTGATTTGTAGATCGGTAGACGTGGCAAACAAAATCGTCGCACCCATAATTGTGGAAATAGCGACTAACAACAAAGCAGCAATAAGCGCTCCACCCATGGAATTATGACAAGGCCTTATTCCTGCATGCCTATTGTGTCGGATCATGATTGGCTATTTCTCATCGTGATTCGGGAATGGAGAGTCACCGTTCGATATCCACCGTTTTTGCCATACTGTGGATCGGGTTGTGACGTTCGGGCCGTCACCAAAATACTAACTTGTCGTATGGCCTTGGAATTCGTGGTTGGGTTTCCACCCTGATCAAGATAGTCTACGACAAACGCTTCAATGTCCTCACCAAATGGTTGATTTCCTCCACCGGTATTACGCCGGAGCATGTGGGTCGTGGCATCATGGACAAAAACGATTGATTCGTTGGCATCACTGGTGATGCCGTTTCCATTCAAATCGGCCTTGATAGAGAGCCTACCCGGATCATACGTGATGCCCTCAAAATCATTCGTAAGATCGGAATCACGATTCACTCCGCGAGGATCATAGCCGGCCATCAGGATTTCCCGGGTCACCAAATCCACCACCACGCGAGCCTGTTGCTGCATGTCCAAGACATGTTCTCGCACACCCTGAGCCTTGAGTTCTTGAATATACAGGGCATAGACCACACTCACTGTCAGGAGACTCAGTCCCAGGGCCACCACGACCTCAACAAGCGTATATCCCTGAGGGGACCATTTTGAACTACCTGGTATCTGCTTATTCATTGTTACTTGGTGAGAAATGTAGTCAGTGTGGTGGTATGCGCATCATGGTCCCATCGCACTTCGACGGTAACCGTGTGCAACCCGGCTATTGGGGTGTGCGGTTGAATGGTGAGTGTGCGTTGATGATGCAACGCACCGGCAATAGAGCCATAGGGTTCTATGTTGATCCATGGGTCGGTTAACGAAATGGGCACTCCACCCCGACGCACGTCTTCTATTTTTTCCTGGGCGAGGGTGACAGCTCTGGTCATTTTTTCACTTGCGGACATGCCCGTATGGGCAACCACGGAATAGCCTGCAAACCCGAGGAGCGCCATGAAAACCACCACCAAAGCCATGAGCACTTCTAATAAAGAGAACCCTCGTTGATCACGAAGACACATCCCTACTGGATATCGCTCATGAATGTTGGTTTTCATTTAAGACTTCACTTTTACCCGTCCGGTAATGCTGACCGTAATAATTCGCTTTCCGGCAGAATTGGAAAGTGTAATAGAAGTTAAGCTGGACGCCGTTCCTCTTGGCAGAAAGGAGGGATTGTTGGATGCCGTCATCTTGACACCTCGATAGCTCTCTTGAATATCGCGGACTACAAGATGTTCACCTGGGTCGGACTTTCCATTATTGTTATCATCATCCAATAAATCATACCGATGACTATCCTGAAAGAAGACTCGTTGCCTATTCCGCTCAACCACGGCCTTCATTTTTGCCCCTAAAAGGTCAGAGGTCACCTGTCTGGCTGCCCCATTCAATCGCCAATGAGGCAACTGGGATACCAACCAGGTTTGGGCTAACATCAAGACTACCCCGATAATGCCAAGCACGATGATCAATTCAGTGAGGGTAAAACCTCTGGTACACCAAAGAGATCTCTTCAACCGTCTGATTCCTTCTACAGTGACGCCTTGAACCGACTCCATGTGGTCGTACCTGCCTTACAGGATTCGTTGGGTACTTATAACAAGCCATGAAAATACCAGTGCCATAATTCCGTTCCCCATACCATCGCGATCAGGCCCCCGAGCGCTAAATAGGGTCCGAAAGGAATGTATTGGCCTTTTTGAAGAACCTTCGTGGCCAGCAACACCATCCCGACAACCGCTCCCACCACTGATCCCACCATCAAGGTGAGTATGGCCTGCTGCCATCCCAGAAAAGCTCCTACCATGGCCAAAAATTTGATATCGCCGCCCCCAATGCCTTCTTTCCCGAACAAGAAGGGACTGACCCAGGCGAGAGCTAGTAAAAACCCGCCCCCCACCAAAATACCCACAAGCGAATCACCCCAGCCTGTCGGTAGCAGGAAAGATGCGCACAAGAAACCAACCACAATTCCCGGCAATGTCATCACATCCGGAATGATTTTGTGGTCCCAATCAATCCAAGCCACCACAAGGAACACCGATACCAATCCCGCATACACGACAGTGGGCCACGTGAGGCCAAATCGCCAGACCACCAGGAGATACCCCAGACCATTAGCTAATTCAATCATGGGATATCTTGGCGGTATACCGACATGGCAAGCTCGGCATCTCCCCAGCAGCCAGATGAAGCTCAAAAGAGGAACATTGTCATACCAGCATATCTGCCTTCCGCAATAAGGACATGCCGACCGGGGAGCCACCACAGATTGCCCAGTTGGTACTCTGTGCACACAAACCGTCAAAAAACTTCCAATGATCGTTCCCAGAATAAAGACGCTTGGCCAAACAATCCAGTGAGACATAAAGGTCACATATTCCGTAGTTAATTCGACTAGGGTGAGTTTACGTATACTTTCGGTTTACAATCCTAAAATGACCTGATATTCTCCCTTAGATAATTCGCCTAGAGAAAATGCCTGAGGTACCCATGACCAACCAACTGAAGCCGGAAAAATTGGACATGCCGCCTATTAAGCGAAAACGCCCGGAGGCGCTGACTCAACGCGAGCAAGAAATCCT
>JBDSHB010000393.1:0-4086 GCA_039918695.1 Nitrospirales bacterium
TCACTTTGCGAGCGGACATCCACGATGACTGGCGCCGTGCGTGTTTCAATTGAGGCTAACAGTTGCTCTGGGGTCATATCGGACAGGCCTTTCTCCGAACATGAGGCAAGAAGGGTAAACACGACAAGACCGAAGCACCACTGCAATGTGGTTATGCCACGCTTGGATTTTGATAGGATAATATGATCCGAGCTGTATCTGGACAAGCATTTCAGTTGTGATAAGGGGTTGATCTCTCGAGAACTCTGCAAGGATTCCTGGTTGCTACCCTCATTTTCTTGCAGAAGTCAGCAGTATAAGAAAGTTGACGAAAAATAGAAACGTGGAACACACCGGTCATCGACTCTTCATAGAAGGCTCAAAGGGTTTCAGGTTGACCGTCCATCCGATACAATTCAACTGAAATCCATGTTGACTTCTACCCGCTGGGCCAGTCCCACACCTGACGTGTTTCGATCCCTGTCGCCAGACGTGGTCCATGTGTGGCGGATTCACCTGGATACGACACCCGTACAAACCGCTCTTTATCGCGCCCACCTTTCCGAAGATGAACGAAGCAGAGCAGAACGGTATCGATTCCCACACCACCAATATCTATTTATTTCAACCAGGGGTATTCTTCGAAGATTGCTCAGTCAGTATGTCAGCATACCCCCTGCTGCCCTTCGGCTAGAGAACAACATACAAGGAAAACCCACATTGATCGAACCATCCAGTCCGTCTGTACAATTTAATGTTTCTCATACAAATGGAATGGCGGTACTGGCCTTCACCGTTGGGAATGCAGTGGGGATCGATGTGGAAAAAAGAGACCGGACACTCCACGACCAGGACATCGCCTCCCGGTATTTTTCGGCACGAGAGTCGACCTACCTTGCAACCCTTTCACCTGACAAGCGGACGCAAGAATTTTTGACCTACTGGACCTGCAAGGAAGCGTATCTCAAAATGCGGGGGATTGGATTATCAGGTGGAATGGCTCAATGTGAAATCGCACTCGATCCGGACGGACTGAAGGCTACTGTACTGTTAACAAATGAACCGGCCCGGGAAAACGACTGTTTACTCTTTCGCATCAATGCGGGCCAATCCCACATCGGGGCGCTAGCCGTGGCATGCCCTTCAGTTGAAGTGTTGTTTTGGGATTGGAAAGATTAACGCGTCGCTTCTCCCTTAAAGCGAACAGGTTCGTTGCCTTGTAAATGGTCCGGGGTGAGCCAGTATGTGCCTTTGAGACTGGCATCCCATACTGATTGAGCCGCCCGTTCATTCCCTGCGGTCACCAGATAGACAAAACCACCAAATAACCCACCCACGCCGGCATAGACCACTTTGGCGGGCGTATACAAAATCGATAAGGCTCCACTCGCGATTTGAAGTCCCAAAGACGAATTGTCGGAGGCCTCTGAATTTTCGGCGACCACCGGTTCGGCCATAACAGGTGCAGGTGATATTACTTCAGAAACCGGTTCTAGGGAAACTGTGGCCTGCTCTCGAGCCGTCGTGGTTGACTCCACCGGCTCTGACTGGGTTACAGCGACCGGTCCAGGCGACTCTAAAAATACCGTCGCCGACTGAGTTGTGGCGGGTGAGCTGGAAGAATCAGCCGCTACCGGCGCCATCTGAAGTGCCGGAGGCTCGGTCGTATTCTCTGCCTTCACCTCCTGTTGCGGAGAAGGCGAGGACGCTGATTTCTGCCAAGCCTGTTCAAGGGCAAGGATGGTCAGATCTTGTATCACCTGCTCAGTTACCACCAGTGGGTCAGAGTTCCAGGCCTTGCCTTCAAAAGCCACCTCGCCTGCTCCGGTATTCATCCCAAGAATATCAACGACGACCCTGTTCTTAGGTTGCGATCCATCACTTGCTGGCTCAATCGTGGAATTCAACGGAGTTTCGTCTACTTGCACAAAGACCACTAATGTCGCTCCAACCTTACGAGCTCCCCCTAGAGCCTGAGCGTGTCCTTCCGTCCCATTTCGGGAAGCAAATTCAGGAACTATCTCCTCCTGCACAACCTGCCGATTGACCACCATTAATTGATGATCATTCAACCAACCCAAAGCCTGGTTGACGGCCGCCACATGATTTCCCCTCACAACCACCCTGGTTCCCGGGCTTGGTTGAGTAACCTGAAACCCTTCTTTTTTATAGGCTTCATTCCCGCTGGGACCACCAAAACATCCCAACACCATGCCAAACGCTCCAAGCAGACCGATCAGGTTTCTATAGTGACGACAACCTAAACCCGACATAGTGATGTTCCCTTCATTACCATTTCTTTTATAAAGATACGTATTTGTATGCGCGATAAAAAATTCTTCCTGAATCCGGCTCTAAAAATGTCCGGATCAGGTCGACTTGCCAAATAGTCACATGAGAATAAGGGAGGAAATTGGAAGTACGTTCCATATTTTAGATAAAAAATCAACAAATGAAGATCTTATAAAAAAATAGAAGATCCCCCCAAGCAACGGGGAATTCAAGGATCAATCGATTACAGTTCTCATAAGGTAACGCCGAAGCAGGCTAAGGAGAATTGGAGTCATTAAAATACCACAAAGTGTGCCTTCACGGAGAAAAATCCCTGACTCCTCGTCCTTAATCTTACAAAACACGTCTAATAAAACAAGGCCGACTCATTTTTCACTTTGGCTTTCCCTCGTATCTATAGTGACTGGAATTGCTTGAGCCCCCACTTCCCTAGTATGCTAGTGAATTGACTGAGTCGGCCGATAGGCTTGCAGGGACGACCAACGCTCAAGCTCTCTCTTCTTAAAATTGTCATGGCTTTACGAATTCTGTCATTTTTCATCGAAGGCGTCACCTGGCGAGTGGCGAAAACCCCTACGGGCTATTGCCACCGTGGACTTTCGACCATGCCGGAGTGGATTCCTGGTATTCCCTCTGGCGTATCCCAGGATATTGTCGAAAACACCTTTCAGCAATTTCCCTCTGGTGATGACTCCCTCCAACCCCACAACATCACATTCAAATTGACCTATCGTGTCGGGTCTTCCAATATTGAATGCTTTATTTTTTCCTCCCCTGACGGCGACCTCTTTGCTGTCAAAATTCCTCCTGTGACTTTCATCGCTCTTCAAGAAGCACTCCCCTCTCAAACTATCCCACGCATGAGAGTCGCCCGTTTAGCTGTCCAGCAGGCGATTGCGTCAGGAACACCGGGGATAGAACTTCTCCCGGGAAGTAAAATATTCGAATCAGTCAAAGCGCAATTGTCCGGATCAGGCTTACAAAAAGCTCAGGTGTAAGCCTCTCCCTTTTTTTTGAACTGACTGGTCCTGCAAATAAAACGGGAGGACTAATCCAGGATAAATCCAAGCCGCACATATTATATCCATGGCCGTTATCCATGGATTACGTTAGGAAAACATCCTAATAATGAACCATATGGCAGGCACCTCAAATTCATGCCTGTAAGCAATCTATACTCCCTGAATCCCACCTGGGCTGCGAATTTTAGATGAATTCTTTTCCTCCTAAATCACCCATCGCTTTTCAGCCAGTCATTTCAACTTTTTCCATCCACCAAAACTGTGGACAATCCTGTGGGTAAGCTAATCATCATTTGTGATCCAACATCATTCACTAAGCCTTCATCACTTTGCCGAACATTTAATCATTGTGTAGTTGATAAAAATCTACACAAGATATATGGTGAGGGTATTCCCCAAGTCACATTACGTATGTAAGAGTAGAGTAAACTTGCCCAAAACAAATGGCCAACTCGTCCTGAGAAAAAGTTGAATGTTCTTATGGTGTTTCAGAGGAACACATCGTGGTGAACAAACGGTCCCCCTCTCTCAGAAAACATGTGTTGATTGTGGATGATGAACCTGCTGTGCGCCGAACTGTGCGGGGGGCATTAGAATCCTCGGGAATTGAATGCGCTGAGTCGGAAAACGGCGCCGCCGCACTAGCGTGGTTGGAAGAAAACCATGTAGATCTCGTCCTTGCTGACTATCACATGCCTATTATGAGTGGGCTGACCTTGTTGGAACGAGTCAAAAGTACCTTGAACGGCAGAACCCCTCGAGTCATCCTGCTCAGCGGCGTCATCGACGAGAT
>JBDSHB010000394.1:0-4726 GCA_039918695.1 Nitrospirales bacterium
AATCCTTGAATCAGCGCATTGCCCTTCGTGCAACGATACAGCCCCTACAACCGAAAGAAAGTCAAGCCTATATTGAGCATCGGATTGCGCTATCTTCATCCACAGGGACGCCTTTATTTACGCAAGGAGCCATGAAACTGATTATCCGCGAGGCTCAGGGCATTCCACGGAGAATTAATATTCTTTGTGATAACGCCCTGATTACTGGATATGGCAGACAGCAAAAACCCGTCTCTATTAGCGCGGTACGAGAAATCCTTGCCGATATGAATGGCTCTCGTTCCACTTATCTTATGAAGTGGGCGGTCGGTGTTGCCGTGGTCGTACTCTTGGCAATTGGCGCTTTTTTGTTAAGCCCGATTTTCCTTCCTGAAAACGCTGGAGTATCTCAGTTAAGCCTGAGTGAACGTGACCGCCAGAACGTGAAGCCGATCCCCTCTGAGAAAATGCCTCAGGAGGGCACAGGTCAACTTGGAGAGCAGGGGGTGCCTATGGCCTCATCTGGCTCAGAAATTGAAAAACCTATTTCTCATTCAGATAGAGGAGGAGAGGGTGTTTTGACGAAAAAACAAGTCGAAAAGGTAATAGAATCAACCAAATATGACGGTAAAATCAGGGATCACACGGAAGTGGCTTCAAAGCCAAGCCCAGGTTCACCAGTTACAAGGGCGGTCAAAGATGGGGATAATTTGAGTCAAATTGCCAATGAAGCCTATGGTTCCTCAAGCCGGCAATATATGGAATGGCTCCGTCGGCATAACCCACAAATCAGCGATCCCAATATCATTCTTCCAGGTCAAAAGATTGTACTGCCTGAGTACGTGAAAGAATAAGACAAAATTATGAGTAAAATTTACGATGCTTTGCAGATTGCCTATGGAGAAAAGTTGGCTTCCGGGAATGGGTCGAAAAAAAAGCCAATAGAAGTTCCCTCTGTATCGATCCCGTCCCCTTCTTTATTACAAGTTAGAAATACATCGTCTTTTCCAAGGCTTTATAATGAATCAGAATTGATGGTCATGGCGCAAAATATTGCCGCACTTCTTCCAAGCCCTGACAAAAACGTCATTCAATTCATCGGGTCAAGAAAGGGAGAAGGCACGTCCACCCTTGTTCGAGAATTTGCTCTGCTTTCCTCTCAGCACAGCAATAAGCCTGTTCTTCTCGTGGAAGCAGATCTTATGCAGCCTAGTCAGTATCAGGCATTCGGGATAGAAGCCAAATCCCCTTTGGATCATGTATTAAAGGATGGGAAAGCTCTTGATGCGGTCGTTTCTCAGGTTGAGCAGTCGAATCTTTTCCTGGCTACATTATCTTCCAAAGTCCAGTCTGCTCTCACAACACGGACTTTCTACAATCCTACTGATATGTGGAAAATAGTCCGTGAACAGTTTTCCCTCATACTCATAGATTCTTCTCCGGCCAATGTCACTGCAGATAGCTTGGCCCTTTGTGAAACCGTTGATGGTATTGTGCTAGTGGTTGAAGCTGAAGAAACCCGTTCGGCTGTCGCAAAAAAAGTCAGAGACCAGATTCTTATGCAGGAAGGAAATTTACTTGGTATGGTGTTTACAAAACGGCATTTATATATCCCAAAATCTCTCTATAAATTCATTTAGGTTTTTCCTTTTTCCTAACTCTGCTTATTTCTCCTCAATCATGTGACTCTGCATTACTTTTTTCATCGTTTCCTTTGAGAAACATATCTGCAGTAGGATCTGTCCTATTCAGACGTCCTCCCTTTCCAACATCTAAAAATCCTGCCATTGGCGTTGGAGTAGCCCTTCCCAATTTGAAAATGATCATGTTGGTATAAGTGTCACCTTATGGGGATGGACAAAAATCTCGGATTTTTTTAGGGGGCAGAAGACAAAAACACGTCACGCCGTAGGAAAATGTAACCTCCAAAAAGCAGACTGACTAGAATCATGGTTGTCCGGGTGGAATGGAATCCTTCGACCGCTTGGGTCGTCAGCTCACTGAGGCAGCCGAGACCAAGATAGATTAAGTAAACCCAGAATACCCATAGGTGTTTTTTCAAAAAACCATATCCCAAGACCCAATGGATGAAAGGGTGTTGGTATTTCACAAATTCTCCAGCCCATCCGCTGAAAGTTGTGCCGAAAACCTTAAGTGCATAGTGAGGGTAGGTGGCGATCCACACGTAATCCAAGCTCCCTGCCAGGAGTAAAAGCATCCCAAAAATCTGTATATCCCGCCCCTGACTTATGAAGCGTTGAAGCGGACGTTTCTGAACAACCATCCCCAAAAAAGAGTCAGACGGAGGATATGTTCTCATATAGGGAAATACACTTTTTTACAGCAATGATTGGTTCTATGAGTAGGAATAAAATTAAGAAACGATCTTAGGTTTAGGAAGATCGTAAGGTGTTTTCTATATCGTCCAGGATCTGTGGCGACAGGGGCTTCTGTCTGGGATCATACCGCGCAATGACACTTCCTTTACGGTTGATAAGGAATTTTTGAAAATTCCATGTGATCTCACCTTTAAAGTTGGTGTCTTCGGTGAGATAGCGATAGAGGGGGTGCTTCTGTTCTCCAATCACAGTGATTTTGCTAAACAAAGGGAATTCCAAGGAATACTTTGTATAGCAAAATTCGGCGATTTCCTTGTTGTCTCCAGGTTCCTGTTTGCCAAAGTCATTCGCGGGAAAGGCTAATATCGTAAATCCTTGATCTCGGTATCGTTCATATAATGTTTGCAGTCCGGCGTACTGCGGCGTATTTCCACAAAAGCTTGCCGTATTCACGATCATCATGACCTGTCCTTTGAACTCATTGAGGGAGCGTGGTTTATTATCAATATCTTCCATGGTGAAGTCGTAAATTTGTGAAGCCGGTTTACTCTTTGTGATATCAAATTTTGATGACTGTTGATTTGCAGGGAGTACTTGAGGCGGAAATTCATTGGCCACTGCTTCTCCTATAGAGGTTGTATAGTCCTGGCTACATCCGCCAAGGGTTGCCAGCCCAAACAACAGGCTGGCTAAAAAGGCATAATGAGGAGTGAATGGATTTGGGTCTGGCATGGTGGATCCTCCTAAGATGATGGATAACCAGTCATTCGTTTACTCCAGTGTAATTCTGAATCTCCGGCTAGGGCAATCGGCCCTGATAGAAATATCAACAGTATCAGCGTGTGTTTGGATTTCTTCCTCATAAACCCAGACAGGGTTCTAGGTAAATAGCCGAAGGCATTTGTGCTTGAGAATATAATCGGAAATGGGCTTAAACAGATAGTCTCTGGCCCCGCCTTCGATAGCCTTGATCATCGTCGACCGAGTGGGATCTGCAGACATTACGATCACCGGAACGGTAGCAGATCTTTGCCGGAGTCTGTTCAACATCGTCAAGCCATCCATGATCGGCATTTCAAGATCAAGGAGAATCCCAGTTATGGATTCCGACTTGAGTACCTCAAGTCCCTCCAGACCGTTCGACGCGGTGGCCACTTCAAAGCCAAGTTTTTCCAATCTACCGCGAAGAAACAGAATTATGGTTTCCTGGTCATCGACTACCAAAATACGTTTGCCCATAGGACGTTCACCTGATTCATAAACCAACTTTTCTCTATATTTGATTGCCGTTTTATCTTCATCTTTATCATATCGACTTCAGTCCTTATGGCGTCAAAGGAAAATGATGAAACCTTAGACAGTACGGCGTGACTATAGGGTATAGGGTATGGCGGAGGCATACGAGGTGGAGGAAGGAAACCCTAAGAGGTAGGAATCCAGCAAAACCTTTCCAAGTGTGAAGCATCTTTGAGAAACGTTGTATTGTAATAATCCATGAAAATTTTCTTTAACCCTCAAGCCAAGCTAATGGGAACCTTCAAGCCAAGGAAAGAGTTGCTCGATGATCTGGTCCTTCTTGCCGATCCCACCAATGAATTGCTCGAATTCCCCATTCACAAATAGGGCTAAGGTAGGGAGGGATTGAATCTCTAATTCCCCGGGAATGAGGAAATTCTCCTGCACGTTCATTGTGAGGATGAGAAGGCGTTCCCCAAGCTCATTCTGAATGTGCTCCAATTCTTTGGTCAGAGCTCGGCAATGTCCACAGCCGGGCTGCCAAAATTCTACCAAAACGGGGACGGGCGATTTTTGAATCATCCCATCAAACTCTCGATCAACTATTTCCTGAATCATGTTCGCCAATCCTAATTACTTTATTTTGCATAGGAAATTCACGCATTTTCCGAAAACAATAAATGATCATGAGGTTATAATGAATTGATTTGTAACGGTAGTCTAATAATTTGCCTCTGGTTTAGTGTATCTTTTTGCTCGTAGGGTCTTCTCCTGGCTTTCCGGTGAGACGTGATTAATACCGTGCAGACCATGGGGTCTTTCCGGCTCAATCGTTTTAAATCCCTCTATGGTTGACTCCGGTGAACCAAATTGCCTAACGGTAACGGGGCTTTCGTCGCTGCGATTCCGAGTAGAGTCTGAAACGCTGTCAGTGGCGTCTTGCGTCGGGTGAAGCGGAACACAAACTCGTCCAGATAGTTCTGGAGATACTTCGGCTCCACCCCGTGAGGTGTACCATTGAGCCACGCCTTGAGATTGCTGAAGACCCGATGGATATGTGGCGCCACCTTGGCTGCTCGCTCCGGGGTCCGAACGAGTCGCACGCGATGGGAGTATCCCACCAGCGCGGCATTGGTATATCCACGCCAGCCGTCGGTTCGGAGTGTTGATCT
>JBDSHB010000395.1:0-4892 GCA_039918695.1 Nitrospirales bacterium
GATGTACGCGTTTCAGTTTTGAGATTTCAAATGATACTAGGCGAGGGCTGCTTCGGCGGTGGATTCGAGTGGGTGGGTGCATTGGGTGGCACCTAACAATTCATTCAAGCCGAAGCCACTTCCCGGCTCGGCTCAATTTAGGCGTTAGTGATTAGGAGCTAATCTTTGTACTGCTTCGCATATGGATCGAATATGTCGCTTGCGCGTTTGAGAGGAAGAGCGCCATCCGTGCAATTTGTTGCTGTTGCCACTTTGGTAGGGCATCGACTGGCATTTCACAAGGTGAGTAAGGATAGGTCTGGAAAGTGCGACGCACAATATACCGGCAGTCCGGAGGATAAGGTCATTGGGGTGGTGTTTGAGGTTTCAGAATCGGAAAAGCTAAGCCTTGATAAAGCAGAGGGCTTGGGGACAGGATATGACGAAAAACATGTCGAGGTGGTTACTTCAGAAAGGCGAACTCTGGATGCGCAGATGTATTTCGCCACACATATCGACCCGTCTCTGAAGCCATACCACTGGTACAAAAAGCACGTTCTGGTTGGCGCACAGGAGAACAACCTGCCGCCCGGTTACATTGCGCAGATTGGGGCAGTCGAATCGAAAAATGGCCCGTCCGATGCCACGTCGTGATACGATTGAAATACATCATGGTCAGCAGTGACTCTAGTAAGACGCTGCACCGGACGACAATTCCGCTACGCTTCATTGCGTCCGGTGAGCCTTGATGTGCAACCGACTGCAGGTCGTGGACGGTGTGCAAACGGTAATGCGAAAGGGCGTGCCTCCTCGAAGGGGGTGAGAGGATTTGATGAGCGGCCGGCTGAACCGACTTCGCGTCTGGGGCCGCTCATCAACCGCCTCCAGCGGTCCAGCGTGCGGATCGAACCAAGGGGCCTCCGGCCCGGCACTCAGTCGCGGCCTCTGTTTGGCCAAATAAGGCTTGCCAAAACCATAGTGCTACTATAGTATCACTTTTATGCGAACCGAACTCGTCACAACATTGAAGCGCCAAGCCACAGAACTTCTTTCCGAATTGGAACGGAACAAGGAGCCTATCCTGATTACGCAGCACGGCGTGCCAAGCGCCTACTTGGTGGACGTTGAAACCTACGAAACCTTGCAGCGGCGGATGAGCCTGCTTGAGGGAATCGCGCGTGGGGAGAAAGCTGCTGAGGAAGGGCGCACCCGCACTCATGCGCAGGCCAAGAAGCGCATGAATCGATGGCTGAAGTAATTTGGACCGATCCGGCGCTTAGCGACCTGGATGCCATCGCCGACTACATCGCCTTGGACAATCCGGACGCGGCGAAAGTTTTGGTCCAGAACGTGTTTCGACACGTGGGTCAGCTTGCTGATCATCCCAAGAGCGGTTCCAAGCCACCGGAGCTAAAGGGATGGCGTTACAGACAGATCGTCGAGCCACCATGCCGAATTTTTTATCGGGAAGAGAATTCGCGCGTTATAATTCTCCATATCATTCGGGGCGAACGGTTGCTCCGCGCTTCTGTTCTTGCTGCACGCCGTAAGCTTTCGAACAGGTAAAGCCCAGCAATAGGCTCATTGCAAGTAATCTCCCTCATTGCCATTGCCTGAGTGTCTGCTGTGCTTTTTGCCATTCCTGCCTTCACCCCGAACGAGCTACTGTTAAAATAGTACCCTTGGTAGATTTCCGTTCCGTTTCTGAAGACGTTCCACCGGCACGTCTCTAACAAAAAATGACGTGGCGCCTTTTGCAGGCGGTTTCATTCCGTAGAGATGTCTCGGTGAGACGTCTATCTTTGGGCTGTTGTATATTGCAAAAATGTTGCCGTTCGGAGTTCTGTCACTCATATTGTGATGAAGTGGAAAAATATGAGATATATTCAACAGATCCAAGAGGTTCCGGCATGCGAATAGATGGAAATGCGTGAATGAGAAAGGCCAGGTACGCTCTGAAATAATGGGCGCCATGATTATGTGGATTCAGTATCGACAGGGTCATGATTTAATAGACTTCTCAGTCATGTCTATCTGGAATGATGGTTGGACGTTCAGATATCATTCGACAATTTATCCATCGGTTATGATCCATCAGCTATGATAGAGTAGGCTTATGAAACTGAAAAATCTCATTGGGTGTGTGTGGTTAGGCCTAGGGTTGATCGTGGGATGCGCTACCTCGCCCATGGAGATACCGGAAACCCTTCAGAATCAGATTGATCCCACGCTCACGTTTTCGCAAGTGATTCAAAATCCTGAGTCCTATCAAGGAAAGATGTTCGTGCTTGGAGGGGAGGTCCTTTCGGCCAAGCGCCTTGCGGAAGGCACCCGCCTTGAAGTGTTGCAATTACCCTTGGATGAGTATCAACGGCCCCTAGTGACCCGCACCGACTCACAAGGCCGGTTCCTTGCCATGGAAAAATCCTTTCTTGATCCCGCCATGTTTCCGCCGAATACTTTAATCACCATTGTGGGAGAGGTGACGGAGAAAGTCGCTGGCAAGCTTGATGAAATGGACTATCAGTTCCCTGCGGTGGTGATCAAAGAACTGTATGTGTGGAAAGACCCGTCTCTGACTCAAGAAAACAACGCCGGTCCCTGGTACAGCATCTTTGGTGGTGGCAGCACTGGAGGACGTGTCGGTGGCGGGGTCGGAGTGGGCATTGGTTTTTAGTGTCGATTCGCGCTTTCTGCCGTAGCATTGGCCCCTCATGACCATATTTGGCTATGAGTTTGGGGATGAACCTATATATTGCTACGGCGAGTCATTGACTGTATTCCTCACGCGCCTCCGCCAGCACCTTTAGCTTTCCCATCAAATAATTGATGGTGTTCCCCCTTCCTGCATTTTCTGAAGTGTGACGGGGGATGTTCTTTCCTTAGGCAAGCCTGTGCGTCTAAGATAACGGGTGCGCCTCCCTCTAGAGAATTTCAATAATTTACGAAGGCAAGGCCGGCACAGGTTTGGCCTTGATCAATAAGCTGAAGGTGGAAGATGAAAAAAGAGCAGGAGGAATCGACGCCGGGCGTGAGTTCCGAAGGAGAGTGTCGAGCCCAAAATATGATGGGGACAGGCCGGCGGGCCGCGGCTTTTTATCGGAATCAGATGGAGAGCGAATTAAACGACAATATGCAGTCGTTTATTGCCAGACAGGAAATGGTTTTTCTTTCGACCGCCAATGCCAAGGGGGAATGTGATTGTTCGTTTCGCGCGGGGACTGTCGGTTTCGTCAGAGTGCTCAATGCCAGGATGCTGGCCTATCCAGAATATCGCGGAAACGGGGTCATGGCGAGTGTCGGCAATATACTTGAAAATTCCCAAATCGGCCTGATGTTCATCGATTTTTTGCAAACCACGGTCGGTCTGCATGTCAATGGAAAGGCAAAAGTCCTCACCAACGATGATATCATCCGTCTTCCCAACGTCACGGGGGCGATCCTCGAGGACGTGACCGTGAGCGGAGGACGTCATCCCGAATGCTGGACGTTGGTCGAGGTGGAGGAAGCCTTTATCCACTGCTCAAAACATATTCCACTGCTCAAAAAATTAGACAAACCTCTTCATTGGGGTACCGACGATGAATCCCTCAAAGGCAGTGGGTATTTCAAGGAGATCCGCTGAGGACCGGTATTGAATGTTAGGCCAAGATCAACTGACAATATTCACCAAAACGAGTGTAGGAAAACGATGTGTGGTCCTCACAACATAAACCTTGTCTGTTTGAAGGTATCTTATGAAATCACTCGTACGAGCGTGGATCATCGGATTAGTAATTCTATTGGGCTGTCCACTTCCGGTGTTGGCTACGGTCGGCTGGGAAACGGGGGATATGGTGCTGGATTTCGGGCTGAATCTGGAGTCTGGAGAACGTATGGTCTTGGTAGATAAAGTTGAAGTCGGAGAACCGTTCTTTGTTGAACTGACCTGGAAACTTAATGCGCAAAATTGTCTTTTGCATGTACAAACCCCTGGGGAGGATGGCGCACCTTCCACCACTCTCGTCGTGGATGACGGCCTATTTAATGGAGTTGTTTCTCATGCGGTCTTTCACAAAGTAGACGAGGTGGTGGTGACAGCTCAGGAAGGGCAGAGGTGTGAAATTCACCCGTCTCACGATGAGTTTTTGGTGGTAGCGCGGGCTCCACGTGCTCCCGTAGCTTCTGAAAAGGGGTGGGCGAATACACCAATTGGTGCAGTGGTAGTGGTGTTTCGGGCCACCACATTCTTTTCTCCTCATGAAATCACCATCGAATCCGGACAAAAGGTGGTCTGGATCTATGCTGATGGTGCGCAAGAACCTCACAGTGTCACGAGTGGCGGGTGCCGGGTGAATGATTGCACCGGTGGCGGACAACACTTCCAGAGTGGTCTGAACATCCATAAGCCCGGGCATCGGTTTGAACACGTATTCAAACGTTCAGGCACATTTCCCTATCACTGTGAGCTTCATTTAGGGTCAATGCAAGGCACGGTCATCGTCAAAGAGACGCCCCCGATCCCTTAGCCAAACCCTCCTTCTTCTATGCCTGCACGAGTGAGAGCCTGAGGCGAATCGGGGTCGATGGAAAACTATCTAATGCCTCTATGGTTGACTCCGGTGAACCCAATCGCCTAACGGTAACGGGGCTTTCGTCGCTGCGATTCCGAGTAGAGTCTGAAACGCTGGCAGTGGCGTCTTGCGTCGGGTGAAGCGGAACACAAACTCGTCCAGATAGTTCTGGAGATACTTCGGCTCCACCCCGTGAGGTGTACCATTGAGCCACGCCTTGAGATTGCTGAAGTCCCGATGGATATGTGGCGCCACCTTGGCTGCTCGCTCCGGGGTCCGAACGAGTCGCACGCGATGGGAGTATCCCACCAGCGCGGCATTGGTATATCCACGCCAGCCGTCGGTTCGGAGTGTTGATCT
>JBDSHB010000396.1:0-5240 GCA_039918695.1 Nitrospirales bacterium
TCCTTCCGATCCTGCTATCGTCCCATCCTCCCAAAACTATCGGGTATCTCCCTGATCTGGTTGAATATTTACGTCGTGAGAAACCGGATACGATGCTCACGGCGAAAACTCCTGCGAACCTCATAGCCTTGCTAGCCGCACGCCTGGCAGGTGGAAAAACTCGCATGGTGATCAATGAACAAACCAGTTTGTCTCCCATCATCAAGACATCCAAAAAGTGGCGTTGGCGTTTCCTTGCTCCGCTATTACAACGCGTGTACCCATGGGCAGATGAAATTCTGACCGTGTCGGATGGCGTCGCCGAAGATGTGTCCTCGTTAACAGGAATCCATCGTGATCGTATTACGACGATTTACAATCCGGTGGCCTTCACCCAGGTACAAGAAAAAGCACGCATCCAGGTTGACCATCCGTGGTTTGCGCCTGGCACCCTGCCGGTCATCTTAGGGGTAGGAAGACATGTCCCACAAAAGGACTTCGCCTGTCTCATAAAGGCCTTTGGACGAGTTCGTTCTGTGCGTCCAGCCCGGTTGGTTATCCTCGGGGAGGGAAGAATACGGAATGAGCTTGAAGCGCTGGCTGAAACCTTGGGCCTCACTCAAGATATTTCCATGCCCGGATTTGTCGACAATCCCTTCGCCTTTATGGCCAGAGCTTCGGTATTTGTGCTCTCTTCGGCATGGGAAGGCTGTCCGAATGTGCTGATCGAAGCTTTGGCTTGTGGATGTCCAATTGTCAGCACAGACTGCCCGAGCGGTCCTTCCGAGATTCTCCAAGAGGGGGCCTTTGGACCATTGGTACCAGTAGGTGATGACAAAGCGCTGGCCGAAGCCATTCTCGGAGTCCTTGACCATCCACTTGGCCAAGAGCAGTTGCGTGCCCGCGCTAGGGAGTTCGAGGTGGGCAGGATCGCGGAAAAGTATCTCCAGCTTATGTCGGCGAACTAATATCCCCTTTAAATGGCTCCGCTAAAAGAGGCCCGTTATCAATAGACCACGTGCGGAAGGGTTTTCGATAGGGACCACCGTCGTTACGGTCTTGGATCTCCGGCTTAATAAAAGGGTGTGAGAGCAATAAGGCGTATAGCCACATCCAGGCCCCCTCATAGCAAATGCGTATGGTTGCCGGATAATTCTATTTCGCCACTTTGAAGCTTCCAGCCAATATGCGAAACTCAGTTAGCGGATAATCAAATGACCTCGAAGATACTGTGATCACATCTCCTTTCTCAACCAGCACATCTCTCTCCGATGAAGGCGCGAAACAGCGTCTGAGTGTCCTCGCCGCAATTGGGCTGAGTGTGCTGATCTCGTTTACGGGTATTTTCGATCACGAGCTGATTGCCTCTGACGAGATTCGAGTCGGCGAGATTGGGCGGGAAATGTTCACTAGTGGCAACCTACTGGTACTTACGCTGGGAGGGGAACCCTTTATGGAGCACCCGCCACTCTATTACTGGTTGATTTCGGTGGGGTTCCATGCTTTTGGCGTCTCCGACGGCGTCGCACGACTTCCCAGTGCCATCGCTGGGTTTTTGACCCTCTTACTTGCCTTTGATCTCAGCCGGCGGCTTGCAGGCCAGGGTAGCTGCTTGCTGACAATATTGGTTTTAACTACCATGTGGGGATTCTTTCGTCATGCTCACCGATGCATGGTCGACCCGTTGCTCTCGTTGTTTGTGATGTTGGGATATTGGGCGTTTGCGCTCGCCATGTTCAGGGAAAAACGCGGGAGCGGTACCCATTCGCCTGTACCCTTCTGGGCCCTGGTCTTAGTAATTTATTTTGCAGGGGCGCTGGCATTCCTGACGAAGGGACCTGTGGGAGTAATCCTGCTTGGAAGTCCATTGGCTCTGGCAATCATATTTTGGGGTCGCTGGGATTTTTTGCGGTCCTGGGCACATTTTCCCGGCATGCTCATCCTTATCACGGGGTGCCTCATTTGGCCACTTTTGCTCTACCTCTACGAAGGGGAAGCCCTATTCAATGAGTTTGTCGTCCACAACATACTGTATCGTATCGCTCCAGATCCTGAGCAATATACAGGCGGGCATGAAAAACCCTTTTGGTTCTACTTCCCCAAGTTATTCAATCAAATAGGACCATGGCTCCTTACACTTCCTGCAGCCTATTTCTGGGCATTTCGTGACAAGATGCCCCAGGGTTGGAACCATGCAGGACTGCGCTTCATTTCCATTATTTTCCCACTCGGGCTCTTACTGCTAAGCATTCCCGGCACCAAGCGGGAAGTATATCTCATGCCCCTTTTTGCTCCTCTTGCCGTGTTCATTGGGACCTGGGCTGCTGCAATGGCCCGACAAGAGACACCAGCACGCATCTCACGCATGACGGCCAACCTCTTCGGTACAGTGTCAGCCATCCTTCCTGCTCTCGTATCACTCATCATTCGCGTGTTTGCCCTCCTGTTAGCACCTCTTGGTCTCCTTAGACCCCGTGCTGACCACAAGTATGCTTTGGCCAGTCTCCCTGGCCTTTTGCAACACTGGTCCGCTGTCGTTTTCTCCTTCGCCAATTCATGGCGCACAAAGGCTCGGGCCATTACGGTCTCTGCCGGATTGATGTTCACAATCATGCTGATGATCAATCTGTTTGCTTGGCCGGTTCTGGGAAGCGGAAAGTTCTTGAGCCCTATCACCGTCGATCTTGCGGCGCTGGATGCCCTCCCGCCACGACTGGTTGGCTATAAGCTACATGAAGAGATGAGGGCAGCACTGCCATTTTACACCGGCATGATTGTGCAAAACCTACAATCACCGGAAGAAGTTCATCGCTATGTGCAGGAGAATCCGAGTGGACTCTTGCTCACCGGAAAGTATCCCCCCCCATCCCTATTCGATAATCTGGGAGAGAGGCTACGAGAGATCAAGGTTTGGGAGATGGCAGAGGGGCGCTACGTACTCTTCGACTTTTTGGCAAATTCACAAGCCTCACCGACGTTGATCACACCACAGTAATTCACCTGAGAATACAGGGGTGAATGCACTTATCCAGAGAAGCAGGTCCATAGCGGTCGATCTATTATTTCCTGTTGACCTGCCCCTCCGACAAAAAACCCGGAGTAGTTAAAAATCAAAGTACATACCCGCAGGCTCACACCCGTGGTCCTCCGCAAAAGGGCCGATAATTCTCCAGCCCGCCTCAAAATAGTAGATGCAGCACTAATATTCGCTTTTGTGAGCACTCCCGGTTTCCCCATGGGTGAATAAAGCCCCCTCCCCTCTCCTAGAGGTCAATGGGGCAACAGGTACTACCTGGTGGATTCAGGAACCAAATGAACCGCAACGAAGACCATTTCAAGAAAGCTGGAGGTGAGTTGGCTCATGGAGGCCGGAAGAGTCCGATTCGAGCGTCAGCGCTTTCCAGTTCCTGGAGATCCAGGACCAAAGCTTTCCACGTCTTGGTCGCCAATATTTCACCGGGACAAAAAGACTTCCCTATGATTGGCTTCCCTGGCTGGGAAGAGCCTAGAGTTTTTCATCTGAAGATTTCCTGGTTCCCTCCGACGTATTCATTTGACCTTTCTTAATCATTGCCATACCTTCCATGTCCGCTAACGTTGGTTGAACGGGGTGAAAGTTTGTGTAACCCGGCATCGGGGGTGTCAGTCTTTTAATGCGCCGTCCAGCTGTGGTGAATCATGCAACACCCAGCGATTGATGGTGCGGTGAACAATCGAGAAGCCACGTTCCTGCATCAATGATTCGGTGTCCCGGCAACTAAGGGGTGAGCGCGAGATACCAACGCAGGCTTTGCAAAATCATGTCATGCTGAATATGTCGGCCATTGAAGGATATCCCTCGCATGTGAGATCTCGCTTAAAAAGGCAACAGGCTACCGCATCAAGCTATTGGCCACCGAATCAAATTCTCCCGGTAAAATAGGAAGAGGACGGCCTTTCCCCACCGTTTGCCATTCAGCGTGTTTCAATATGGGAACGATTGCCGGATATCCCAATTCCTCCGCCATGACCCACGGACTTTCCAAAAACCAGGTGGATGGCTCAGGGACCGCACCTTTTTCGAGGAGAAGGCGAACGATTTGCATGTTGCCTTTAAATGCTGCGGCATGCAGGGGAGTCCATCCCGTCAAATCCTTCGCGTTGACGTCAGCCCCCCTATCAATGAGTGCGCTGACCGTGTCCACATGACCGAATGCGGCCGCGACCATGAGGGCGTGGGTTCTGACAATGGGAAAGGTGGTGTTGACATCGATTCCATCCTCGAGAAGGGTCAACACTTTTTCCGTGTCGCCATTGGTGGCGGCGTTAAAAAACGATAAGGAGCATCCTGAGAAAATCAAGCTCATGACCAGGCAGGCAAGATGATAGACGTATCTGTTCATGATAGCTTCTGTGGCTGGATGTCTATTCATGCCCAATTGCTCAAGAAGTGATTGGCCACCTTAAAAGGGATAATCCAATCCGGCAAACGCATTGACTCCATCCTTCCCATACGCCACATCAACTCGACCTACGATATGAGGGCGGGCTAGAAACCGGAATCCTATCCCCGGATTGACCTGAGGCTTGAGGATGGTGTTGCTGCTAAAATGGGATCCGACCCGCCCGATATCAATGAATGGCGCGACTTGGAAGTCCAGGAGATATCCGAAAATTTTTTGTTGTCGAATCAGCACCCGTTCTTCCAGATTGATCACCAGAGCGGCGGAGTCGATGAATCGGCTTCTTCCAAAGGCTCGAAGGGAATCCTCTCCCCCCAAGGTTGGGCGTTCATAAAAGGGAGGTGCTCCCCCATTGACGGTGTCTGCGTACAAATGAGATACAAAAACCAAACGGTTATGGTAATGGGGAATCAGATGGCGAGCATCAACGGTCGTTCGCCACCAGTCTGTCCTGGGATGTGGTTTGAAATTCTGATTCCATTCGACGGAAACGTTCAAATAGGTTCCTTTTGTTGAGATTAATTGGCGGTCCCGAGTGTCATAACGAAATGTGAGCTTATGCCCCCAAATATCTGCTCCGTCAATCCCGTTAATGGTCGGAAACCCTTCTTGAATTTCGGGAAGAGTATTGATGATTCCATTTCCGACGCGCACCTGGTGGAACCGCTCGCTCCACATAAGGGCGATATCCTGAGCCAAATGGATCCCGGCAGTGAGATCCACCCGCATTTCTTTTGACGTATACGAGGTTTCATTGGATTCATCGCTTTGGCTTCCGATTCCAAAAAATCGTTGGAAGGGATTTTTAAACCAGGAGGC
>JBDSHB010000397.1:0-3506 GCA_039918695.1 Nitrospirales bacterium
CGCATCCACCGACAGCCATCCCGGCCCCAAGGGAAAAAGGCACCAATCCATATACCACCCCGATTGGTAACGGATCCAACTCTGAATGTTCAAGAGGGGATGGTATGCATGATCATGCCTGTGTTTGATTTTGGCAAACCAGCTTTCCGTTGAAAGACGAAGGCCCGTTTCAGAAACACACAATTCCTGAAAGGGTGGGTTGGGATGGATCACAAAGTATCCGTTGGGGGCACCAAATAATTTGAAATCCCAATCGACCTCGGGAAAGCGACCAACCCCATAGACCTGCCACCGGGGAATAGGACGGCCACCCTCATCAAGCCGGTTCACCTGCTCTTGGGCAAACCTTTGAAGAACAGGAGATACATGCAGAAGAAAAGAACTGGTGGGCTCCGCCAGCCTGAACCAATCGATTCTAGCATCTCCTGGTTCACCAAGGACTTCCCATAGCACGGCTGAAAGCACAAGATTGACTGGGTCTTCGCCAAAATTATACAACGGGGCGAACAATTCATGGTCCAACCGCCGCAATTCCACTTTGGCATCTTCGACATGTCCCGTCCTCCGATAACTCGCAGCCAGCAACACGCTTAAATATGCCCGCTCATATGATTCCAACACATACTCCGTGAGCACCCCATCCGATAAAAAGACTCCGGCCATTTCCCGAGAGAAAGAAAAAGCCTTATCGCGAAAATCAGATTGGGCTTGTTCCGTGTACTCAATGACTGCGGCATCACATTTCTGGGAAAAGGACAAGCTTAAAAAATTCAACACCTTTATCCGACTTGACCAATCAACGTTGGAACGAAGAATCCCACACTCATCCTTGACTGTTGGTTGCACCTCTTTCATCTGACAACCCAAAATAGACAGAGAGAGCACCACTCCCACCCACTTACACACACTCATCGCCCAGCCCGTCCGGGTAGAGAGAATTATCTTTTTTGATTCTGGACTACTGAAAGAGTCTTTCATACATGCGGTGTTAAGGCCGGAACGATTCAATCAAATCTTCATACAATGAGGGAATATATCAGACCACAACTGAAGATGTCGGTCACGAATCGTTTCTTTGTCAGTGACGAGTGTGGAAGAACCGCGATCTAACAGCCCAAGGAGAGAATGAAATTTCCATTCCCTGTACCTCTTCCCCATTATCCCATAGAGGGAAATGACTAAACAGTGATTTTAGGTCAAAATGGTGAGGAGGGGGCCTTTCATGGAAATTCGGCAGTACTATTGCGAAAGGTACCGTGAATCAAGAAGCAGCCTAGCCCCCTTCCGAACCCAAGATTATAAAGAAAAGTCCGGAAAGGGGTGTGTTGCGAGGACCTATAGGCGGATTATGACTTTCCCCATAACTCTTCTAAACGCTGAGAACGACCGCAATTCCATTTATAAAATTTATAGCGGACCGGATTTTTTTTATAAAAATCCTGATGAGAGTCTTCAGCAGAGAAAAAGACCGATACGGGAACAATCTCGGTCACGATTGGTTGCGGAAATGCTTTGGAACTCTCCACCGCCTTTTTGGATTGATCGATTAACATTTTTTGCTTTTCGTCATGGTAGAAGATCGCGGTTCGATATTGGTTGCCATGATCACAGAACTGGGCATTCGGGGTCGTAGGATCAACATTATGCCAAAACACCTCCAACAAATGTTGGTACGTGACCTTGACGGGATCGTAGGTCACTTCAACAGATTCAGTATGACCGGTTCCTCCGGCCGAAACTTGCTCATAGGTTGGATTGGACAACTGTCCTCCCGTATACCCTGAGACAACGGATACCACGCCATCAACTTTTTCATACACCTCTTCCATGCACCAAAAGCAACCTCCTGCAAATGTAGCCTTGGCATAATGACTCTCTTCGGCTGCAAGATTTCCTTGAGGCATGACTGTCATTCCCCCTATCAACAGTGCCACCAATCCTAGGCTGATTAAAAGATATAGTATCCGCTTCATCAATACCTCCTGATTATCACCCATTCGTTCAAGAACTCTGGGCCTCTTAGTTAAAATATATCTTCATTCCCATGAAGATAGGCTTATTGCCTAGTCTCAAGAAAGTGAATTGCGTTACGGAACCTGATTCTTAGTGAATGGCCATAGTCGTCACTTGTATCGTTTTGGGTATCCTTTGTGACTTTTGGATACTGATATTCGATTATTTCAAAATTTGCAAACGCGAGATTGGCACCGGATTCACTGATTTTGTGGTGGGTCCGCTGTCACCCAACACTTTATTTATTTCCTGTTTCACCAAAATTCCTCTGTGGTGATAAACCCACAGGGAACCTGTGTCCGGAATCCCGCAGATTCACTCAAGTTTTTCCCCATAAGAAAATTTCTCCAGCTCCTGAGATTGTTCCAATCGGGAATATTGGTAATGAGATCAACTCTTTTCTTTTTCTTCTGAAAACAATCAACAATTAGCGAGGAAATTTCTGCCCATTTTGCCCTACGGCATCTGGGTTGCTTACCGATAAGGATAGGAAAAAAAACATCATGAGGGGGGCAGGTGATGGTGCGGACTGTTCTCTGGTTGGTTTTGGGAAGTTTACTTCTCCCGTTTGTAAGCGGCTCGGCCTTTTCTGCGCATTCGATCCCGCTCGTTGATCGGCTAGGTCTGCGAACAGACTCACATTCCACAGCATGTGGCTCTCCGACCCCCTCCTCATTTGGACGTTCTTCCCCTTTCTTCTCTCAAAGCACTCCATGTAATGAATCCACGGGTGAATACTCTCTCACTCGTTTCAACTTTACCCAAAAACGTGAACCTTTCAACCTTCAGGGCGCTCGGGATATGCCTTCCCTGATGAAACAAGGTGGGAGCAGTTTGTATGAGGCCTCAAATGACATTTCTCTTTTTCAAGAAGGCCTGACCGCTGGAGTCCAAATGGTGTATCGGGAACCATTGGTAACAGACAACTCCGGGACATCATCTGCCAACCGCATGGGAGCTCAAATCGTCCTCAAAGGGACAACAGGCAGCATGAAATACCGGGCTCAGTATGGCTACTCCGGGCAAGGAACCGGGAACACTTCATTTACGACACCCAGTGATCGTGTAGGAGGAAAACTGGCATGGGAATGGAATCTTCCGTTCGTCACTCCCCAAATTGAACTCAGCCGATTCACTAGTAATGTTGAAGGAGATCTGTCTCGTTCTCAAACCGTCACTAATCAACAAAAATTTTCTTTGCTCTTGGCCCCTCCCAATTTGCCCAGTCTATCCCTTGGGTATGCCCGGCAGCAGACAGACATCTTTACTCGACCTGAGGGCCCTCTCGCCGATGCCATTACGACAGAATCCGTTTCGGCGAATCTCTCCTTTCTACACGGTGCGGGCAAAGGGGATTGGTCCTCGTACTATAAAGCGTCTCAAAGTGAGTTTGTAGAGAATGGGTCGGTAGAAGAAATCGGAACAAAAATGAGCGGTACCCTGAATCTTTTAGAACCGGTAGATCTGACGCCACAGTGGGGTTTTACTCGGCG
>JBDSHB010000398.1:0-4932 GCA_039918695.1 Nitrospirales bacterium
GGATGCGCGATCAGACGAATCAACTGAAATGCCAAATCGTCTTGATTCTGTATTTGCAGGCCTCCTCCTGCTCCTAGAAGCAGCCCGGCAATGTCCCGGCAATGATCGACATGGGGACCAAAGACGACGGGGCGACCCCATTGAGCAGGCTCCAACAAATTATGGCCTCCTACCGGAACCAGTGTACCCCCCACAAAGGTGACCAAGGCCTCCCGGTAGACAAAGGCCAATTCCCCCCTGGTGTCTAACACAATGACGCGAGGACCCTGGGGAACAACCTGATCTCCAACATCCTGCCCCAACCGGCTGCGACGGACGCAGGAAAATCCATACTGCCGAATAACCTGTTCAAGCTTAGCCACACGTTCGATATGTCGTGGAGCCATCACCAACACCGCCTGTGGGTGTTGCGCACTCACCAGCTGATACGCCTCCAACACACTCTCTTCTTCCTGCGCGTGCGTACTCCCGGCCACAATCAACACTTCAGCCGCATGACACGTGAAGAGTGACCTGAAAGAGACATCGGTATGGGCATCGGCAGCCTGACCTTGCTCAAGCCCTTGATCAAATTTCATATTCCCGGTGACATGAATGGCATTCGGCTTGACCCCCAAGTGGCCGATTCGCTCAGCATCGTGTACCGATTGCATCAGAGCAAGATCGAGACAGTTCAACACTTGGTTCATCATGCCTCTAATCCAGCGATACCTGGCAAAGGATCGTGAAGAGATTCTCCCGTTGACGAGACAAATCGGCACCCGATGCCGTTGAAGACGGTTCAACAGATTCGGCCAGAATTCTGATTCGACCAAAATAAAGAGCTGGGGCTGAAGGATGCGGATATACCGGTCAACCGCCCACCAGAAATCGACGGGAGCATAACAATGAACAGCCACACCTTCCAAACGCTTGATCACAACTTCCCGACCGGTCTCCGTCACAGTCGACACG
Organism: Nitrospirales bacterium; assembly: GCA_039918695.1. Lineage (GTDB taxonomy): Bacteria > Nitrospirota > Nitrospiria > Nitrospirales > UBA8639 > Nitrospira_E. The sequence goes on from JBDSHB010000398.1 coordinate 955, forward strand.
ACCAACGGCCATTGAGGATACCGCTGTTTCATCGCCTGAAGCAGTGGAACAATGGTCGCCACTTCTCCCAAGGAGACCGCATGGATCCAAATAACGGGTTTCTGAAGATTCCGCAATTCGACAGGAACCGCGCCAAGCCGGCACCAAAGACCGCGTTGACTGCGTCTTTTTGTCAGCAGGAGTCCGATGATAATGGGAAAGGCCAGTACCAGCAGCACATTATACATCACATAATACATGAGTTGGTCACGCGTCGAATGTCTGTTTCTTCTCGATTATGTCGGGGGAAGACATCCGGCGGAGAAACGATTCAACCGGGTCGGAATCCAGAACAGCCAATTCGGCCTGAGCCGTGAGTCTGTTTAACGACCCTTCCAGTTCCAACCCTGGACCGGAGAGCTGCTCGTTGGAGAGATCCTCGCTCACCCAGATGGGTGGTCCCCACACAAACAACCCTACCCCACAGGGATAGGGAATCTGGAAGCGATCCCAACTCGAAAAGACTTTTTTTTTGAGCAGGCAAACGTCAAAGGGATAATTGGCAACCCCGTCGCCTTCGCCAGATAAATCACTCCCGATTGTACCGTGCAGGCTGGTCCCTTCGGGCCATCGGGTGTCACAACCAGATCCCCGCCATTCCGCCCGGCCCTCAACAATTGCCTGGTGGCCCGAAGTCCCCCGCGTGTGCTCGAGCCGCGAATGGACTGAAATCCAAAATAACCCATGATTCGCGCGATGATTTCTCCATCCCGATGTTGGCTAATCAAGATTGAGGCCTGCTGCCCACGGTAGGACAACGGCATCATCAACTGTCGGCCATGCCAAAAGGCAATAATGATATGTCGGCCTTGGCGATACAACTCGTCAACAGCTTCCCCGCCTACGGTGGATATTCGCATCGTCTGTCCCAAGAGGCGAATGATTCGCGCTGCCAATGGGGGCGCGACAGACAGTTTCATCCAATTCAACATAGGAACGGCGCCATTTGATTTAGGAGGTCGTCGGTAACGGTTCGGGTTGAGTGAATAAAAATTGGGTTTGATACAATCGAGTATAGAGGCCTCCTTGCTGGAGCAAGCTGGCATGGGTGCCGATCTCTTCAATTCTCCCACGATTCATGACCACAATACGATCGGCATGTTGAACTGTGGACAATCGATGGGCAATGATCAAGGTCGTTCTGGCTTTCACCAGATTGACCAGAGCTTTCTGGACCAGCTTTTCAGATTCCGAATCCAGAGCGGACGTCGCCTCATCCAGAATCAGAATCGGGGGATCCCGCAAAATAGCCCTGGCAATGGCGAGTCGTTGACGTTGTCCACCCGATAATCGTAATCCATTCTCACCAACCACCGTGTCCAGTCCCTGAGGGAGCCGCTCAATAAACTCCCAGGCAAATGCCGCATTGGCAGCCTCAATGACAGCATCCTCACTCGCATCCAAACGGCCATAGGCAATATTATTTCTGATCGTATCATCAAATAACACGGTTTCTTGTGACACGATGCCAATCTGCCGTCTCAGGGAAGATCGATCAACCAGGCGAATATCTTCACCATCGATTTTCACGGCTCCTTCCGTCGGACGATAAAACCGTGGCACCAAACTCACGAGAGTGGTTTTTCCACTTCCACTGGCCCCGACGAAGGCCACCACCTCCCCCACCTTGATCGTGAGATTGATCTCGTGCAAGGCAGGCTCTTCAGAGCCCTCATACTTAAAATTGACACCGGAAAATTCCAGGTCTTTCGCCATGGGTAGAAGAGATTTTTTCCCTTCGTCTTTCGCTACCTCGCTTTCCAAGTCGAGAACATGGAATACTCGCTGAGCCCCCGCAAGCGCACGTTGAACCGACTCATTGGCTCCGGACATTTTCCTGAGGGGGGCATACGCCATGAACATGGCAGCCAGGAATGAAAAGAATTCTCCCGGCTTCATCTCTCCGGCAATCACCAAGCCTCCCCCATACCAGATAATAAAGGCCACACCGCAGACTCCTATGACTTCAAGAAGAGGAGACGTCATCGCTGAGGTTTGAGACGACTTTACTTTCGCTGTCCGAAACGCTTGATTCGTCAGAGAAAATCGTTGAGCCTCCTTCTCTTCTTGACCATAGGCCTTCACGATCTTGATACCGGAAAACGCTTCTTTTAATACGGAAGCCATTTTCCCAATCGACTCTTGGCCACGTTTTGAAAGTTTACGAATCCGCCGGCCGACCCGGACCAACACCAATGAGGAAAAGGGTAAGACCACCAACACAATTGTGGCTAATTTCCAATTTTGATAAAAGACCACGGATAGCATCGCCACAAACGTCAGCCCCTGTTGAAAGATGTCCTTCAACACGCTGGGAATGGCATTCGCCATTTCGTTGACATCGCTAATCACCCTGGCCATCAACCGTCCTGACGCATTCGCATCGTGAAAACGAATAGGCAGACGGACGATATGAATAAACAATTGTTGGCGAATATCGGACACCAGCCAGTGCCCCACATAACTCATGAGATACCCTTGTCCATACGCAAATGACGCTTTCAAAATAGCGACACCCAGGACAGCCAACGGAAGAATGAGCAACATCTCTTGATTGCGCTCAATAAAGATTCCATCCAGAACCGGTTGAACTAGCCAGGCATAGACCGCTGATAATCCTGCCACTCCGGATGAACAAATAAACGCGCCAAACAAACGCAGGCGGTACTCCCTCAGATACGACACGATTCGCCATAAGGTCTTCATACGATCGCCTCAGCAAGAATAAATGCCGCAGCCCGTTTCGACGCACCCGCCTCCCCCAAGGAAGTCCGAATGGTCTGGAAAGCCCGGGTCATTTCTTTTTGACGGCGAGCGTCTTGTAAAATTCCTAAGGCTTCGTGGGCAATTCGGTCGGGAGTCATACGATCCTGAATCAGCTCTGGCACAATTTCTTGACCGGCTAAAATATTCACTAAACTAATATAGGGAATTTTAACCAGACATTGGGCAATATGATAGGTCAAGGGTGATGCCCGGTAGACCACGACCATCGGCGTTCCAATCAGTGCCGATTGCAACGTCGCCGTCCCGGAGGTTACTAACAGAAGATTTGAGGCCGCCATCACTTCATTGGCCCGGCCTTTGACCACCTTGACCTGTTGCCCGAAATGTCCAAGGAGTTCATTCACCACAGAATCGGAGAGTGAATGCGCTTGGGCAAGAAGGACCTGAAGGCGAGGGTATTGAATCCGAATCTGTTCAACCGAACGCAGGAAAGCCGGCAAAACCTCCCGGACTTCCCGGACACGACTCCCAGGCACCAGCCCGATCACCAGATCTTCTCTCTCTAACCCTAATTGTTGACGCTCATGAACAATATCGTAAGCAGGCTTGAGTTCATCTAATAACGGATGCCCCACATAGGTGCAGGGAATGCCGGCTTTTTGGAAATATGCCTCTTCGAATGGAAGAATCGCTAACACATGGGTGATCACTCTTCGAATAACTTTCAATCGACGGCTTCCCCATGCCCACACCTGAGGAGCAATATAATAGATGATTTTGTGTGACCTCTTTGCAATGGCCTTGGCCAAACGAAGATTCAACCCAGGACTGTCGATGAGGATAATGAGATCAAACCGTTCATGTTTGAGGTAACGGGTAAGGGTTCGTAAGGTCATCCACCCCTGTATGAGCTGCCGGATACCCGGAACGCCCATGGCATCAACCCGCTTCACATCCGGAAGAAGCGAGACCCCGGCTGCCAGCATCCGACTGCCACCCACACCGATTAACTCAACCGCGGGATTCAGTTCCCGAAGTGCCAGGGCTAAATGCGCTCCGTGAATATCGCCGGACGTTTCACCGGTCACTAAGAAAATTTTTGGCATCAAGACTCTAACAGATCACTCATGGCGGAAAGTTCGCACGGATACCGATTACCGTGGCGGGTGCCCGGAATGTTGTTGAATGAGCGAGACGACTTGGGTCGCGACT
>JBDSHB010000399.1:0-6477 GCA_039918695.1 Nitrospirales bacterium
TCATCACCGACCCAGAAAGACGCTCGGCTCTCGCACGCCACATGAGGTATTCTTTGACACCACCACTTCATTAACTGTTGCACTTACGAGTTGAATCTAAGGGATAATATAACGGACTCATATCCATTCCCAATAATCATGGAGGAATTTATGCAAAAGATCGCAGCTATTTTGGCGACCGCCACTCTAGTTTTCGGACTCAGCGGATGCAGTTATATGTTCTATCCCCGTGCGGATGACTATGCGGCGAAAGCGAAAGGGAGTACCAGTGTTGAAACTGTCCTGAATCTCACCGCCATGATGGAAGCCAGTGCGGAAGCCGCGAAAGGTGGAACAGGGAAGGATCAGTCATTGGACGACCTGCACAATCAGTTTCATGCGTTCGACAATACGTTATGTTGTGTGGATGAGGCCAAACGGATGACCCCTGCGTACGCGCTCGCGGTAACCCATAATAAGGAACTGTGGGTTATTTTCAAGCGGGTATGGAAGTTCAAAGATACGCAACCCCAACGGGATGAACACCTTGCATTATTTCAGACAGAGGTCAAAGAACTGCGTACGACCCTAGAGGCTTTGAAATAATCGGACGACGCGTATTTGGCAAGCCTGAACCGAGTGTATTCAAGATGGTCACCTAAGCGAACGGGGACTTTTGGGCACGGGGTTTTTTGGGGAAGTCACTTACGAATAACGGGAATAACTCGTCGTCCCTCGAGGCCGTGCTTTGAGAACTACTCCGATTAACAGACCGATGAGTACCAGCGCGCCCCCATACAGTAGCCATTTGAGCTGTAAGTTTTCTTCTAGCTGCCTGGCTTTATTGGATTGCTCTTCAAATTGGGCCGCTAGGCGGGTATTCTGCTGAACAAGCTCGATGTTGCGGGCATGCTCGTTGATGGAATCTCCCGATATACGTTTCAGTTCCGTGAGTTCTTTCGACAGGGATTGCAGCTGCGAATTGAGTGTCCGGTTGTTTGCGTCAGTTTCTTTGTGCTCAGCCTGAATAGTCACACGCCCTTCGCGTTCTTTATCGATTTCAGCTTTAAGGCTTTGAAGACGTTTCTCCGCTGCGGCCAGCTTGACACGGGCGATGGGTTCTCCGATGAGGTACTGAGACGTTACCCAGCCCTCCATCCCATCGGTGGTCCGAACCTGGGTGAAACCGGCTTCCTCATCTGTCCCGAGAATGGTCAGTTGGGTCCCGCTTGGTAGGCCACGGTGTAGGATGCGATGGGCGGTAGTGGGCCCACTGCGTAGGGGGACAGTTACCACGTCCGAAATGTAATTTACCTCTCCGACTGCGGCCAATGGCTGTGTGGTCAACCCCAAACAGGAGAACGATAAAAAAACGAGATAGATTAAATATTTCAAAGCGTTTCATCTCCTTGTTGTGTCGCGCATCTCGAGAAAGGATTTCTTCGGGCGAAAGGTAGAGCGCCATACTCACAGGGAATAGGAAATATAGATGCCCAGAGGGACAAAGCGATAAGTAGCAAAGGAGCCGCAAGGTGTCAATTGTGATTCAGCGAAATACCATACATACACGATGAGCGACACATTTTGAGTGCATTTTTGGCCTCATCCACAATCCAGAACCTCCTGGCAAGGGGAAAGCGCCCAGTTACACTCAAGCGGAGAAATCAGGTGAGAGTTTCCATGGCTGCCCCCATGTTAATGTCCCGAAGAACAAGGTGGTAAATTTGGTGGTGATTTTGTTAGACTATACTCATACATAGGACTCAGTAGGGGTTCACAAGAGCAGGTGCATCCTTCGTGAGCTTGTCCTGCTCCTTTCAAAATAAATATTCATACGTTCCTCAAATTGAATAGTCATTCCTTGAATTCATTCCACTGTTTCGAACAGCTTCCCAAAATCGGAACAATTGATCGGAGCGTTTGATATATCAACCAGACCCAGGTTGCCGTCTGCATCCATGACAACATGCCAAGCCCCGAAATCAATACCCTTCAACACTCAATCAGCAGAAAAATGATGGGTTTTAGTTTTGAAAAAAGTTTTGGTGTGGCTATGATCATTCCTCGCATTCAGTATCACCACGATGGGCACTCGGGTCAGCCGTTTTTAACGGGGTCTTTTAGAATATCCAGCCTCCCATCAAATACTAAAGGCCATACATTCTGTGAAATTGTATTTGCCAGAAGCTCTCCTTCTGGTTTACTTTGTAGAGTTTGAACATTTCCCTTTATCTTAAGAAAGTTGTGGATCCCTGTTTTACACGATGGCTTAGATGAAGTTCACTGATTCGTAATCTGTAAATATCTCGGGATTCCCTACACATGAGAGAGGAGCGTTAAGGATGCCAGAAATCCAGCGGATCATGTCGGGCACGTGGAAGCTGTTACAGTCCTTGTTTGACAGCCAAGAAGCGACAGCAATGTCTTCCCATAAAAACGGTCGCGACATAGATCTGGCACGCACGGTCCCGTTTCTGGCTTTGCATATTGCGGTCCTCGCAGTGTTTTGGGTGGGCTGGAGTCCTATAGCGGTCGGGGTTGCCTTGTCCTTGTATATTGTACGAATGTTCGCCATAACAGGAATTTATCACCGATATTTCTCCCACCGTACGTTTCGCACCTCACGAGGGATGCAGTTCGTATTTGCCTGTCTTGGTGCCAGTGCGGCCCAACGGGGTCCCTTATGGTGGGCCGCCAACCATCGCCACCACCATGCCTATTCCGACAAGCCTGAAGATGTGCACTCTCCCGTCCTCCGCGGACTGTGGTGGAGCCATGTCGGCTGGTTTTTAACTCATGACCAACTTGCGACGAAAATGAATCGTATCAAAGATTTTGCGCGATTCCCGGAACTGCAGTTTCTGAATCGGTTCGATACCCTTGTGCCAATTGGCTTGGCCGTTATCCTCTTTCTCTTCGGTACATGGCTGGGGAGTTACTTCCCAGGGTTGGGGACAAATGGATTACAAATGCTGGTTTGGGGCTTCGTCATTTCTACCGTGGCCTTGTGGCATGGCACCTTCACCATCAACTCCCTCTCCCATGTTTTCGGCACCAGGCGCTTTGCAACATCAGACCATAGCCGGAACAACTTCCTTCTGGCCCTCATCACCCTAGGTGAAGGGTGGCACAATAATCATCATAAATATTGCAGTTCCACCCGTCAGGGATTTGTATGGTGGGAAATCGATGTGACGTACTACGTGCTTCGAGTTCTTCAATTCTTCGGCGTCATCTGGGATATTCGTCCAGTGCCGGCTTGGGTACTGAATCAATCGGACCTTGATCAGATTGACCAGGACGCTGAGTCCGAAAAGATGGCGATGTAAGACTCTTAGGCAGTTCCAATGGAATGAGAGTCAAGGCGTCGGCCATTCCTTCATTCTCATTCACGCCCGGGCCTTCCGCTCTTTTCCTCTCCCACATTTCATAACTCAGGCCTCACGGTGATCATGAGATGCGCCCTCTGGGAAAGGTCATGTATGATAAGCGTCATGGCTTCTGATTCTCTGTGAGGTACGTACATGTCTCCCACTCGCGTCTCACTTAACACGGTAGGCCTCCTGACTGCATTTGCCATTCTGCTTGGACATCAACCAGTCTGGTCCTTCTCTATTATTGAGCCGAAAGAGTTCACGGTTCACCAGTCAGGAGAACATATCCCGGTCGCCCTGGATTTAGATGGTCTCCCCGGAGTCACCACGGTGAACTACTATTGGTATGGGGAATTTGACGATATGCTGCGGGAATTGGTCGAGGAAAAATTGGCCCTGGTCGCAACGGCAAAAAGTAATCCTCCCTTTGGCGGAAAAATCCTGATCCCCAAAGAAACGATGGGCACCTATCGGCTTCTGGCTGTAGCCGAACAGGGTGGAAGACAATCCCAACATGAATCCTTAGCCATCTTCGATGAAATCCTGATTCAGATCGAGCCAAACGCCGAACTCCTGGAAATAGACTTTCAAACGGACAAACCCCTGCGCTTGGGACGAGCCAGCGGAACTCGTGTGTATGACCAAGTGGACTTTCTCGGAAAAACCTTTGAATTACCCGTGATTGGGCAATTCTCAGACGGAATCGCCCGCTCCCTTCGGGCCCGAACCACGGGAACCACCTACCAGTCCGCCAATGAAAAAATTATTTCCGTCAACCCAAATGGGGTGCTTCGGCTGGTGGGGAATGGGGAAACCGTGCTCACCGTAAAAAACCGCAATCAAGAGGCCACCCTCGACATCCTGATCGAGGTCAACGATGAACCCAATCACCCACCGGTCTCGGATCCCGGCAAAACGCAAACGGTCTTTTCGGGAACACGAGTCACCTTGAATGGCTTAACGAGTTATGATCCCGACGGCGGTTCCCTTCAGTACCACTGGGAACAAGTTCGCGGAAGTAAAGTCCCATTGCTTGACCCGTATTCGGCACAAGCCAAATTTTTGGCCCCGTTTGTAGTCGAAGAACGGCTCTTCCGTTTCACGCTCAGAGTTACGGACATTCAAGGTGCCGACAGTCTACCTGCCTTTGTCGACGTCATCATTACGCCATAGAGCGAGAAACACCTCATGGGACGTACATCGCGTGGCAGAAGCCACAGGAAGGCAGCCGCAGTCGCTCCTTTCCCTAAACTCTCCGGCCTTTAGATCAAGCATAAGCTTCATAGGCAAAGCATTCCTGTTCACTGTTTTTTCACTATGTGTTGTCATTCACCAGAAAGTGCTTTAAGAACATCATCCCCTGCATGGAACATGAGGATGGGGAACTAGAATGCAAGAATGAGAAGACGGGAATTGAAACAATATCGTTTCTCAGCTAGCGGAGACTTCGATCAAAACGGAGGACTGCCACCATTAAACTCTTGCTTTCCATTTTTCTCTGTTGTCAGCTATCGCTAATCCTGGCATTCGCAATTACCTGTTATCAACCTGTACGGAAATGAAATTCATGACCATCAGTCTGAGAGGAGCTGTGAACAACCATGACCATGGACAAGAAACTAAAAACCGTACCAAATCTGAAGAAGGCAAAAACGTTGACGGAAAAATGTTTCATCTGACTCACATCCAAGTAGGGCCTGATCCAACTCCCCAAATTAAAAATCCAAGAGTACGCTACCCACTTTACGTCATGAAGCGAAATTACGACAGCTGAAATTTGAATTGAATTTACAGAGAGATGGTCAGATCACTGGGAGACAGATCGCCATTATTTTTGAAGGGCGTGATGCTGCGGGAACAGGAGAGGGGATTCGACGATTTACCGTGCACCTGAATCCACGCTCCATGAGGGTGGGCCTCTTTAGAAAGTGAACCTCCATCCTGATCCTGCTATTGTTTTACGGGTTCATCGTTGGGAAAAAGTGGTTTATTAAGACAATGAAGAAGGCAGAAATTTCTTCTCAATGGAGGTCCAAAAGTATGGGTCCCCGGCCTCCCACGTCCAATAGATTATGTTGAATAGATAGCACTGACCTTATATGGGGAAATTCAACTCACAAAGATAAGGGAATGGAAGACTGCCATTCGAATTCCAATAGATGCGTGAAAGATTACCGGTGCCGATATTGAAAACAAGCTGGTCGGAGGGTAGCTGGCTTGTGTGGCCTCTGATGGCACTCACCATACTGACTGCTTGCGTGGGAAGGTTTGAAACGAAACCCACTTTATCCACACCGTGTCGCCTCAATTGGCAACAACAAGCGGGCCTCGGGGCGGCGGCTCTTCCTGATTCACCTGCGAGCCACGGGCTCCAGGTCTTGGTCTTTAATATTCATGACCGCCTTCTTCCTGACGCGTGCTTCTCGAGCGAGGGCCACACGGAAGACGAAGTTTCCTGCATTGGAGATCTAGCCTCCAAATTCGACCTTGTGCTGTTTCAAAAAGCCTTTGTCCGTCCAGCCCAGCTCGCCAGATAGACCAGACATGCGTGGGGGGATCACCCATTGTTCACCGAAGGCGGTGGTGGTGACTGGTGGCCTCTTCGAACCATATGCAATATATGTTTGAGTCCCGGACTCCTGATGCTCGCCCGAAAACAACCTGAGTCCGTCCATTCAGAACCCTATGAGGCCTTTGCAGGCCGGAATCTGACCTGAATAAAGCGGATGATTTTTTTTCGAAAGGCTTTCAGCTCGTTAAATTCTCAACATTTTGAGTGCTGAATAGTCATATGTACGCGGGTCGTGAACATGACAGCATTGAGGCCAGAGCCCGACTCCCAAAATTTCATGAATACGAGAGAATTCGGTTAACAGGGGCTCCCGACTATCATCTGCCATATAGGTATCTGAATCGAGGAATAACGTTTCTTAATACGGTGACTTTGCAGTAATGAGGATTTTATCCTCAATCCTATACATGGGATTGGTTATGGCCATGACCAGGTCGAAGAGTGGTGAATTCAAATGGATGTCCGAACAAATTGAGACAAGAATATCAGGTATACATTGCTTGAGGCTGGCCTCAGAGCGACAGGCTTCCTCAACAAACTTCTATCCGGTCT
>JBDSHB010000400.1:0-5958 GCA_039918695.1 Nitrospirales bacterium
AGCTGGAATTATTCCATGCACTGTTGCAATCGGCGCAAACACTGAACCTCGGGCATCGAAGGATTCTGCTCATCACCCTCACCTGGCCGGACTATGTGCAGGACATGGCGCCGATTGTTCAACAACTGGCGCAATTACATGGAGCCGATGCCATCATCGCGGCTGTCGCCATGGAGGGCAAAGTCCAGGTGATTGGACGAAGCCGCCATCCCGACATGGATATGAATCAGATCACCAAATCCTTCGGCGGAGGGGGGCACACCATGGCTGCCGCCGCCAGCATTAAGAAACTCACCATCGTCGAGGTGGAACAGAAAATCCGCACCCTTTTGCAGGAACAAGCCAGAACCTGGCTTCCCATCAAGCGTCTCATGACGACTCCCGTCAGGACGGTGGACCTCAACACCACGATCAAACAGACCGAACGCCTCATGACACAATACGAAGTCAACGCCCTCCCGGTTGTGAATGCCAAAGGCGGCTTCATGGGGCTCGCCACAAGGGAATCCGTGCAAAAAGCCCTGTATCATAAACTGACCACCCACCCCGTTGATCACATCATGTTGAGGGATATTTTTCTGGCCACACCCGCCACGCCGTTTGACGAAGTCGAACAGCAAATGATCGAGCGAAATCAGCGGGTCGTCCCGGTGGTAGATCAGGACCAGGTCGTTGGCATTTTTAGCCGGACCGATTTGCTTCGGGCTATGCACCAAGCGCTCCCGCCTCAGGAAGGCGACGTTGAGCCATTTGCCGGATCGGCCCCTTCAGCCACCGCACTCCCCGCGCCAACCCTGCGAACCTCAAATCTTCACAAACAATTGGTAACCCGTTTACCCCCGCCCCTTCAGTCCCTGCTCCAGACCATCGAGAAGCTCGCCGACACGCAGGGAGTTGCGGCTTTTCTGGTTGGCGGATTCGTCCGGGATTTCCTCATGAACATTCCCAATTTCGATCTGGACGTGGTCATCGAAGGCGACGGCATTCGTTTTGGCAAAGCCTTAGCGCAAGAGCTCAAAGCGGAATGGACCATTCATGAACGATTTGGCACCGTCTCGATCGCGCTCCCCAAGACGCTCAATATTCCACACATGCATCATCTGGACATTGCCACGGCCCGAACAGAATATTATGAATACCCCACCGCGCTGCCGACCGTGGAACGCAGTTCAATTAAAAAAGACCTCTACCGGCGCGATTTCACCATCAATGCCCTGGCCATTCGCTTAAACGGAACACCCGGCGAACTCCTGGACTTTTTCGGAGGCCGGCGGGACATCAAGGATAAAATCGTTCGCGTCCTTCACAGCCTCAGCTTCGTGGAAGATCCCACGCGGGTCTTTCGAGCCATTCGCTTCGAACAGCGGTTCGGCTTCCAGATCAGTAAGGAAACGCAGCATTTCATTCAACAGGCCGAAACCATGGAACTGTTTCACCGGCTCTCCGGTACACGATTGGGGAATGAACTGATCCATATTCTGGAAGAACCCGAGCCGGCCAAAGGCATTCAGCGATTGAGTCAATTTAAACTCTTCCCCTTCATTCATCCCAAGCTGCATTGGAAAGAACCGGCGCCTGCCCTATTTGCATCCGGGGAAAAAATCCTGGGCTGGAATGAGGTGGAAAACGCCAAAACAGGAACCGAGCGATGGCTGCTCTATGCCCTGGCCTGGTTCGAATCGTTGGGCAACACCGAGTTAGTCAAAACCTGGAAACGATTAGGATTCCCGCAACGAACCACAGCAACCGTCGGAGAGTTCTTACAGGCCCAGTCTACTTTGATAAGAACCCTCAACAGAAAACACCTGGCTCCTTCAGAAATCTACGACCTCCTTAAGCCATGGCCGAAGGACCTCCTCCTGTTCCTCATGGCCAAGGCGCAAAGCAAGCCGACGATTCATGTGGCCATGGAACGGATTCGGGACTATCTCACCACGTTCCAACATGTCGCCATCACCTTAACGGGCCACGACCTGGAAGACATGGGCCTTCCCAAAGGTCCAGCCTATCGGCGGGTGCTCGATCGCATCTTCAAAGCAAAACTGGATAGCCTGGTGGTCACACAGGAGGATGAATATCGACTCGCCAAAACATTTATCCAACAAGAAACCGCATCAGGAAGCCATTCCAAATCCCCTTCCGTTGTTAGGAAAGGCGGCGGGAGATAGCCTTTTCGTTGGCTCCCCGGCAAGCGTTCTCATCCCTACCCATGCACCAGCTTTCAACGTCCACCACACCGTCTCGAATCCGCTGGCGAATTCTTCTTCTGCTCCTCTTCATCAGCATCATCACCTACATCGACCGGGTGAATATTTCCGTCGCCGCCCGCCAAATGATGCCCGCACTCGGACTCACCGATCTGCAAATGGGCCAAATCTTTTCGGCCTTTGTCTTTGGCTACGCCCTCTTTCAAATTTCCGGCGGATGGCTGGGAGATCGATGGGGACCACGTCGCGTATTGACCTTTGCGGTCATCTGGTGGTCGATTTTTACAGCGCTTACGGCTGTCGCTCCCACGCTCCCACTGGCCAATTTGATCGGGATCATGGGCTCGCTCATGGTCGTGAGATTCCTCATCGGTATCGGCGAAGCCGCCGCGCTGCCCAATTTCAATCGAGCAGTCGCGAACTGGCATCCCCCCAATGAACGGGGCTTAGGCATTGGCATCACCATAGGGGGGATCGGCGTGGGCTCGGCCCTCACCCCACCGGTCACCGCCTGGATCATGGTCAATTATGGCTGGCAAACGGCCTTCTATGTCGCAGGCGGCTTGGGTATTGGCATCGCGCTCTTGTGGTACTGGTACGCAACCGATCATCCCCGGCAACATGCACATGTCAACGAAGCTGAAGCCGAACTGATCGAAGGATCGGAATCCCTACCCTCCTCTCCTACTCCCTTGGAAGGACGATCCGGCAAAGCCTGGGGAATGGTCCATGATGTGTTCACCGAATTCGAAACACGTGAAGGACTGCCTTCAGCTTCACAGGCAAAAGGCAACGGGACCGGTGGGAAGAAAGACACCTCCTCCTCCATCCCCATACGGAAAGGAAGGAAAAGCGAACCAGCATCCACTCCCAAATCAAAGACTCCCACCGTTCCCTGGAAAGCCATCCTCACCACACCGACGGTCTGGTGGCTCACACTCAGTTACACCTGCCTCGGCTATGTGGCCTATGTCTATATGTCCTGGTTCTATCTCTACCTCGTCAACGTGAGAGGCTTTGCCATTCTTCAAGGCGCGTTTTTCGCCTCCGCGCCGTTCATCGCCATGGCCTTCTTCTGCCCGTTAGGAGGATGGGTCACGGATCGTCTCACCGAAAAATACGGGGTCAATCGTGGGCGCGCAAGCGTGGGAGGAGCAGGGATGATCCTGGCCGCGCTCTCCATCATCATCGGCGCCAATATCGAAGCACCCTATGTCGCGATCGGCTTTCTCTCGCTCGGCGCGGGATGGCTCTATTTCACCGTCGGCCCGTTCTGGTCATCCACCACGGACTTATCGAAACCCTACGCAGGGACACTCTCAGGCTTCATGAACACCGGCGCCAATCTGGGCGGAACTCTCTCGCCAACATTGACGCCGTGGCTGGCGGACACCTTCGGCTGGTCGGTCTCACTCGGCATCGCCGCCGGCATCGCGTTTATTGGCGGATTGTGCTGGATCCGCATTCGTCCCGGAATGGGCATACAATCCTGATTCGAGGTAGGCACAACAATACTGACAGACCAACCTGACACTTCCTACTCTATCTGGAGTCTCCCTGAGTTTTCTCGTATACTGTCAATCAACAACAGCTTCATAATATGTAAATCGGAAATTGTCGTGCCAACTGTTCGAGGGATTGAAGGACCTTATCGATTTTTCTTTTATAGTTTTGATTGCAATGAACCCAAACACATTCATGTTCAACGAGATCGTCATATCTGCAAATTTTGGTTAGAACCAATTTTCTTGGCAGGTAATGATGGATTTGCGCCACATGAGTTAAATCGAATCCGTAAAATTCTACTCGACCAGAGAGTCAAAATGATCGAAGCCTGGGAGGAACATTGTGGTCACGAATGAACCCCGAATTGCCACGATAAAGGTCTCGGATGAAACCATCACCGCACAGTTAACTGATGGACGAATGATCAGTGTGCCCTTGGTATGGTCATGGCGGCTAACGAATGCCACTCCTGAACAGCGCATGAACTTTCAAATCATTGGAAATGGCCATGGAGTGCACTGGCCCGACGTTGATGAAGACATTAGCGCTATCGGGATGCTTGAAGGCCTTCCCGCACGACCTGCCAAACATCCCGTCTAACCCTTGCGATTCAACCCATCCCTATTCTCCAGCATCGATTTAATCGGAGATCTTTACTGTCGGCTGCCATGTAAGCCCCCGGCATCGCCTTACTCGGTGACCTCTGTTGGGTTATGATTGGGCTGGAGTTTGGATTCAAAACCTAAAGTTTTCTGGCACTCATGCCCTCTTGATTAAAAAGAAATTTCTCAATGGGAATGTTAATCTAAAAAATGAGCCCCATTTCAGCGCCTGAAGTCACAAATATTTCCTCACATGGAATCTGGCTCTTGACCAAAGAACAAGAGTATTTCCTTTCCTACAAAGATTATCCCTGGTTCATGGAAGCTTCAGTTGGAAGAATTCTTCATGTCGAAGAGCCCTCACCAGGGCATTACTATTGGCCGGATTTGGATATAGATTTGGGAATAGAGACCATCAAACATCCTGAACGTTTTCCACTCAAAGCAAAACCGACCCGTTAATGCGGTTCTTAATTGCTTGGATTTACCCCAAAACCCTCCAGATGAATTGATACGGAGGATTTCTTCCACACTGATGCCATAACCGGGGAATAACTTTGGAGTGACTCCCTAATCCCTGGATAATGATAAACTGAGTCGCTAACTGAAATTCAGCCAACAAGGAAAACAGTCATAGGGCAAGCAACCGAGTCAATCCCGATAACAGAGAACAATACGGTGAACCCAAAAGTTGTTCAAACGATTAGAACAGACGAGAACCACCGAACATTGACGTCCTTCAATGGGGTCCAGAGACATTCATGGATACCGGGACCTTTTATTGGCTGGATCATGTCCCTTGCACTCTGCCTATTTCTCCTCTTACCCGGTCTTGTTTGTGCCACGGAGATTGAATATTTCAAAAAGGGCGTCGTCAAAATTACTGCACAAATCAATGGGCAACCCATGGTCGGGACTGGATTTATCGTAAGGCTCGACAAAGACGCCGCTTATATCGTGACCGCCGCACATGTGATTTCCGGAGATAGCAAACCACAGGTGTGGTTCTTTTCTCATCCTCATCAGTCGTTTGCCTCACAGGTCTTAGGAATAGATCGCACGAATGAGAATGGGCTGGCGACCTTGCGAATTTCAGATAGCATTCCTGATGGACTTGTAGCACTTCCGCTCGATCCGACCACCCAACCATCCGGGGGAGAGACCATTACCTTCATCGGATTTCCACCTAATCTCGCCCCCTGGACCGTCTCAACCGGAAGTATCAGCGGTCGTAAAGGGCCACACCTGATGTTTCAGGCGTTAGTGGAGGAAGGTCATTCGGGTGGTCCCCTTCTGCTTGATGGCAAAGTGATCGGAGTCGTGACAGAAGCTGAGGGACGACTGGGGTATGCCGTACCTACGCAGATCTTGGCCATCGCACTAAAAGGATGGCATGTGGAGCCATCGGGGAGCGACTCGTTATCACTGGAGATTTCAGGCGCAGACGGTGCGCCGATGGTACGGATCCCTGCAGGGCAGTTTGAAACAAATGCAGAAGAACGCTCAGGAACAGGGGAAATCACCGAAGGGATTCGGCATACGGTCTATGTCGAAGAGTTCTTCATCGATAAGTATGAAGTCACAATTGAACGGTATGGGAAGTTTCTACAAGTCACCGGTCGGACCGGGCCGGAATATTGGGA